>JAILRH010000178.1 GCA_024698345.1 Lachnospiraceae bacterium
GGTAACCGACCTACAGCAGTTCTTTTTGTGCTGTCAAGGGTGGCGTCAGTACACCACAACCTATATATTTACATTTTCAAGGTTCACTTTTGAGCCTTTTTTCTTTAACTCATTTTTTCATATGTCACTTGACACTATCTAGCTACTCCTTTCTAAAAAAAAATCCAAAACTCAAAGAATGAGTTTTGGATTTTTTGATACCAATAATAAAAAAAGATCGAAATTCCAAACTCGTCCTTAAAGAGCTTTTTCTTTCGATCTTAGACCAATAACTTATCACGTATGTCAATAGTTTGTCAATATTTTTTTATTACATTTATAAACATCAACACAAATCATAAATAATGTATAATCAAGAGCTTAACCATTGCGGTAAAGTTTTTTGTCAATCTTATTTCTTGTTATGCCTCTTATATGTTTCATTTATTGTTTCTGCATAAATCGATCTCGAGCGTTTTTTAGGATTATCATTACAATTTTTCTTTGCAAGATAATTATTTCTCACATCATTCCAAAATCCATTTACTCGAATCCATTCTGCTCTTCTTTCCAATTCTGAATTACTCATCGGAAGATACTTCCAATCATAAATTCTTTGTTTCTTATCAAAATGTATATATTGCTGTCTTCCATCCCTACAATCATATACCAATGCAAAATCACAACTACTTATTATCCTACTTCCCCAATAATCCTTCTTTTTGATAGTAAGTACTCTTGTACTATCTTCACAATAATCATATCCATATTTTTTGACATACTTATCAAATGCTTTTCTAATAATTGTACGTATTTCTTCTGCGGAATAATCCTCCTCATCATCGTTCACATGTATATTGACATCAAAATCATAGCCAATATTCCCTTTTCTATCGACTGTAATCAACCTTCGATGTGTACTTCCAACATAAGTAAATGAAAACGTGAAATACTCTCTCACTTCATTTTGGACCTCGTTAATCAACTTTTCTAACTCTTTTTTTACAGGTAAGTACTCACTACGGGGAACATACTGAAAATCATATTGCATATATATTATCTCCTCTCTCTTCCCAGTCCGCCCATTTAACTTTTGTTAAATCAAATCAGTATATAATAATACTTAGCCTATGTCAACAACAATCCTTTAATTCGTCTTGTGATTACATTCCTCCATTTTTTATCGATTTAAGTTATTGTTCTTTTTCGATATGTAACAATCAACTCTCTTTTTTATCGCTAATGTCTGCTTCCTATAAGAAAGTGAAAATAATATTAATAATAATATCGATAAAAAAATCACTTTAACTTCCTGTGGTATTTGAGCAAGTATTGGAATTAATTTTGCCACCTCTAGTATCAATACTGCTATACACATTGGAACAAACGTCCTAAACATATTATTCATTTCCAAAAGCGTAGACATTTTAGTTTCTTCTTTTTCCGCATCAATATAATCAGCAGTTTTAGCATATTTAACAATGTTTAGTTTTATATACAGTGGTTCTATTATTACTGAGCCTATCCTACTAAATATTAATCCACAAATATAATAAATAACAATACTTTCACCCACATTTAATTCTCCAACTTTGATATTAACTACTTCTTCCATTACCATCCAAAAAACGGCACCAGGAATACAATAATTCAATAAATGATACGATGATAATTTTTCAATTATTTTATCCATACTAATAATTACCTTCCATTTTCTTTACTTTTGTGAAAAACAATTCAATTCTTTGTTTTATATCATATTTTCTTCTAGTATTATAGAATTGTAATTCTGACTTTGTTAAATCAAAACCAAATCCGAACTGTTTTCCTTCCAAAAGATATGTGTACTCACCCAATTGACTTGATATATAAATATTTTTCCCCTTAATTTGACTAATCCTCCTTCTATTTCCCATTAAACAAGTTACAAATACTATGTTTTTTTCTAATATCTGTTCTTTTTCTAAATAATTATCAATTTCAAACCTATGCCCTATAATAAAACAGATATTTTCACAATTTATCGGGATGCTACTTATCTCAGTATAATCATCTTCTTTCTTTGATATCACCATACAAAGATTTGTTGCAATTTGAAAATAACGAATTCTGTCAAAAACAGAATTCGCTACACTCTTCATTAAAATACACCTCATTAGCCTAAACGTCCTTTCGGCACATTATTATTCGATAAATAGAACTGTGAATTAATTACAATGTCACCATTCTTCTTTGTGTTATATACTTTATATCCTGTTGTATCTAGCTTATCTGATCCACCGTTTGAATTGCCAGTATTATCAGATATAAAATAATATGTATTAATATCGTTCTCTTTATAGTCAAATATTTTTTCAGCTTGATATACTTTTCCATGGTGAGGCAACTGAATCGAATCAAAATCATCTAATTTGTCTTCAATAGCATTGTAAGAACTGTCTCCACATAGCAATATATCATGTCCAAATGCGTTCACCTTAACTTGAATGCTCGTTGCATTAACATTTGTTTCTCCATCTGTTGTGTCTCCTTCTCTACCGTCCAAATTTTTTGCAACTGCATCCAGCATATATTCTAGATCAGGACCCATAATACTTATTTCAGTCTCTAGCTGCAAATCATTTTCGTATATATCAACAGTTGGTGCCCCCGTCAATTTAGCTATATTATCATACTTCTTCGCTATTGCTTCTCTTACAGAATCCTTACTTCGCCTTTTATCATCAATCTTATCTAATATTTTATCAGTATATTTAAACAACAAAGTTGTAAATATCTGATCCACTTTATTTTCATCTAGTAGATGTGGGATACCATTAAAATGGTCTGAATCGTTGTGGGACAGTATAATACTACACTTCTCAAAGCAATTATCTTCCATATATTTAATCACGGTATTTGCATGTTCAATTGACCCACAATCATAAATATATAATTTATTTCCCATGTTTAGTATTATACAATCCCCATAGTTATGACTGTCATTTTCCAAATAGTTTCCAGTCCCTAAGAATATAATTTCTTTCATTAATCCTCCTAATAATTTATTTATTAGAAAACCAACAAAACAAACTTTAACACTTGTCATAAACTCCCTATGTATGATACAATCTTTTTGCGGAAAAGTATATAATACTTTTAAGAGCCGGTAGTTTATTCTATCGGTTTTCTTTTTTACTTATATTAGCACTCTACGTCTTTGAGTGCCAAATAATGATAATTGATGCATCTCTTACACTTATCATTATATATCCCTCTTTGTCTTTCTGTCAAGTTTTTCTTTCAATTTATTGAATTTTTATTTTTTTCATTATTTTATTGAATACCATTTGCAAATTATTCCATTATGAGTTAATATATTTTATATTATTAAATATATAGAGGAAAAAAATATGCCAAGATATACTGTTACCAATCAAATGTCATCAATGCTCCGAGCTTTACGTACTAGAAAAAACATAAAAGCCATAGACATTGCGAATAAAATAGGTAAAACTGGTGCCTATATTTCAAAGCTTGAAAAAGGGGTACTGAATACTATAGAATCTAACGACTTCTTTAACATTATTTCAATCCTTACTGATAAAGATGACGATATAAACGATATTATTTCAAACATCTTAAGAGATTCAAAATTAAACTACAGCAAAGAAGAATCTTCAAAAGAAGAATGGCTACTTAATCTTGATTATATATATCGTATTATATGTGTTCCAAAGACCTATTCGCATTATATATCTACATATATGGCTGAAAACAATATAAAAATTGAACTATTAGTAGATTTTATTAATTCAAATCAAGATTTATATAACAATGATGATATACCAAACTCATCATTAGATTCTGCCGAAAAAAATTATTGGTACTTTAATGAAGGGCATTCGTTTATTGTAATGAGTGTAACTATAAATCAAATACAGAAAATTCTTAATAATAAGGATACATCTGCTAACTATAGCCTACTCAGATGTATTTTATTTGCAATTTACAGGCTAACTAATTACGAAGAAAAAAAAGCCTATTCTAAAGCGCATGAAAAATTGCTAGAAATGAATATTATTACACTTGAAGAAAAAATCGATATTATGAATACATATGAAGATTTAGAAAAAATGCATACAGTTCTGGATCAGCGAGACAACAAGAATCTACCTGAAATCGATCGCCAATTATATCGAAACTTACATACAATAGTTCAAATATGTAATTCATTTTCTGAGTTGCACGATCCAAAATATACCAATGAAAAAATAAGTTGCTTAGCAAATAATATGGAAATTGATCCAATATTGGTAATGGGATTATTTGGTGTAGATCTTACGCCACTTAAGGATATAGATATAAAATTAAAAAGAGATTTTGTGAATGAATTTCGTTCATTAGTAACAAAATACGAAAATATCCAGAGTAAAACTAATGACGAATTAATATAGATATTATAAACGAGAAATTATGAAAATAGTTTCTCGTTTTTTTATAAAAGAACCCTCTACCACATTACGTGATAGAGGGTTCTAATTATATTATTTAAATATATTCACTATTAAGTGTTCAATCTACTTCATTTCGGCAATTGCAGCCTGTACTGTTTTGCAATCTCGTGGGAGTCGTTTTCTAAAAAAATAATAGTGCTATCTTTCTGTCTGCCTTCCACCTGGCAAAGCACAGGTTCTACCGATGTTCTAAGCCTCCATTCAAAATAATCATCATGTACTACAATCTGATCTACGAATGTCTCGACTATCTCATCCGGTATATCACCCTTAATAGCATCATACTTCTTGTTCAACAACTCCTGAAGCAATTCTATCTGCACATTTGTATTTTCAACAATCGAATCAGTCTTAACATCGTACTTAAGCAATTCTTCTTCATAATATGCAGTCTGCTTCATTATTACTTTTTTCTTTTCCTCATACATCTCTTTAGAGATGTCATCTGCTATGCGTAGCTCAACTAAATTAGCTAGCATATTTTCGTTTTTTTCAATTTTCAATTTTAAAGTTTGAACCTCGCTTGAATAATCAACAAAGTTCTCTTCTTTAACAGTATCTTCCAACATCTTTACAGCCTTGTTAATTACAATTGTTCTGTTGTCCCAGAAAACATTAAAAAACCAATGGGACACCATTTTCAATTTCCATTCCTGAAACATCTTTGTGGTGCATGCGTTTGAAACATCTAGACCTTTCTTTAACCTGGTTCTATATGAACCATGGTTATTCTGCCAATAGCAGTGATATCCGTATTGGATTCTTCCATCCTTATACTGATGCCATTTTCTTCTTTCAAAATGAGCTCCGCACTGGCACTTTAAAAGTCTTGAATAAACACCTTTAGGTGGATTGATTGCATGTTTTCCTTTGGCCCTTGGCACCGTCTTAGCGTCAAGTTTTTTCTGGCACGCATCAAACAATTCTTCGCTTATTATTGGCTCATGACTTCCCTGAACAACAATCTGTTCCACCTCTCCGTAATTGTTTATTTTCTTTTGTACCAAATAATCAGGAACAAATTGCTTTCTGTAAATTATCCTTCCACAGTAAAATGCATTTCTCAATACTCTTGAGATAGTTCCCGGCTGCCAGATACTCAATCCGGTAGATGTAAGTCTACCTCTCTTTTCAAGTTCATATTTAATCTGCTGACACCCATAGCCCTCATTATACAATTCAAAAATCATTCTGACGGTTTCTGCCTGTTCAGGATTGACTACAACATTTTTTCCGACACGATCATATCCAAGGATATTTCCATTGCCATACAACACGCCTTTTTCAAAAGAAATCATTTGACCTGCTTTTACTCTGACAGACGTTTTCTTGCTTTCATTCTGTGCCAGCGTTGCCATAAGAGTCAATCTTAATTCTCCGTCTGAATCATCCAACGTATGTATGTTGTCTTCTGTAAAGTAGACCTCTACTCCATAGTTTTTGAGTATTCTTGTCTGTTGCAATGTATCCACTGTGTTTCTGGCAAATCGACTAACCTCTCTTGTAATAATCATATTGAATCTGCCATTCTTAGCATCTTCCATCATTCGTTTGAACTGCGTTCTCTTATTAACTGATGTTCCGGTAATACCCTCATCAATATATCTATCTACGAGTTCCCAATCCGGATGTTGCTGTAATATGTTGTCATAGTACTGTATCTGATTGCCCAGCGCATTGATTTGAGCTTCATGCTCTGTTGATACACGAGCATATATTGCTACTTTCTTCTTCATATCTCCTCCAATCCGCCAGACTCATGAGATATTTCAAAAATATCACACGAGTCCGGCTTTTTCAACATTCTTAAGCTGCAAACTTTAATTCAATTTTATTTACTAATTCTTTAGAGAGTTCTCCGTCTTTGACTAATTCCTTTAATAAAACAATTGCTAAAACATCTGTAGCCTTTTCTATATCAGCTTTCCCAAACTGTATTTTGTAATCTTCCATCATTTTAGTCTCCATCCAAATCACCGCCTTCTGACAATGCAGCAACTGCATCTTTATTATGCTTTCTTGCCAATTTTTCTCTAATATTATCTTCTGGCATTTCAACAGGAACACAAACAAATCTCAATCTTTCATTAATTCTTTTTCGATAAATATTTTTATCACATTCTTGTCGATCCAGATTATTGTTAGTCGTTATAATAATTGGCTTTTTTGCATTCATTCTTTCGTCAATAACCCAATAAACATTTTCCAAAGTGTATTCCGAATTTCTCTCTGCTCCGACATCGTCAATTATCAGCAGGTCATATTCATTTAACCTTTTTACATATTCAACTTTGTCACTGGCATTAAATATATTATTGGTAATTTCGATAAAGCTTGTCATCTTAACCTTTACACCTTTTTCAATTAGAGCATTTGCAATTGCACAAGCCATATAACTTTTGCCTGTGCCAACATTTCCAATTAACATAAGCCCACCGTTTAATTCCAACATAGCTTCCCATTTGTCTACGTAATCTCTTGCAATACACATTTTCGAATTCAGTCCATTGTCATTCTCAAATGTATTCTCCCACATGCTCTTATGATTGAAGCATTCTTTTTTTGCAATCATTACCAGTTTCTGTCTCTCTTCCTCCAGGACCTTTAATTTTTCTTTTTCTTCTTTCTCAACCTCACACTGACATTTACAAGGAAGCATATTTCCGGTAAACTTATTTTCAATGTATTTTATTTTTCTTCCACAATTTTCACAAACATGATTTTCATATTTCTTGGTTGGGATTTCATCAATAGTCTTTTTTACAATTTCATTATTATTCATAACTTATAACCTTCCTTCTGTTTCAAATTTATTAGAATATTTATTATTATTTTTATTAATACTTTTATTTGTATTAAGATTTCTTAATGAGTCATCTCTTGAATTCTTTATGCCACCACTATTGCTTTCTTTAGCAGCGGTATTAAATTCATTTGAGTCTGACATTAAGAAATCTTTATTATTTGGAATCTTTACATAGATGTGATTTGCTGCTCCCATCTGAATCTTTCTTCTTTCTATCAATTCAAGGTCTTCTAATTCTTTTAAAGCTGCGAATATAACCGGTTCTGTCCTGCCAATATATTTAGCCAATTCACCTGCCGGATAAATCACATATATGTTTCCATCTTCATCCTTCATGTCATTTTCTTTTGACAATAAAGTTCTGCCAAGCAAAGCTGTATACACCAATTTTGATATAGGCTTAAGCTTCATCTTTGACAAAAATCTAGGTGAAGGATCATAATTATTTATCTTTGTTTCTTTCCTGATATAGTGAGTCAAATTCTCACCCCTTTCCATAATTTATTAATCCGGATTTTTTGTTGTCATGATGTCATCAAGTACAAAACTAATGTACTATAGTTTTCTTTAGTCGATGAGGGAGCGCTACTCCCCCTTTTGAATGGTCGCTTGATTTGCAAGATACTCATTTGTAATACAAATGATTTCTTGTCTGGGAGTACCCTAACACCCCTTCATTTCATTTGGTAGTATAAAAAAAGCACCAGAAAACAATCTACTTTTTTCGCAAATTGATTTCTGGTGCTTTTTCACCGTTAATATTATTTCTTATTTTTCATTCTTGTTGTCCAATCTGAATATTGAACGAATTTTGTCTCATTTTTTAAGTCACCAAATATTTTATCTGGCATAGCCCCATAAACAAGTACAACCTCAGGCTCTAATTCACCATCAAAAAAGCTGTTTCAACGAGAGATACTCTAAAGCCCTCATCTACTAAATTTTCAATCTTTTTTCCCATGTTCTTCCTCCCACTTGAGGATATTCTCACAAATTTCAATCACTCCTACAATATTATACTTGGAACATTCTTCAGGAAATTTTGTCATGAGAGATTTATAGCCTTCTACAAGTTCTTTACTTGGATATTTATCGACAATATCATCAATTACTTCGCTTATCCAAGAGAACTCGTCAGCGGTGCAGTCAGTCTTTAAGAACTCAATTGTAGATGGAATGTCTTCAGAGAGAATTTCAATTTCCTTTTTCCAACAGTCTTCAATTCCTTCTGCCCATTCGCCCCTACTTATCTCTTCGACATAAATTCGTCGCTGAATCACTTTTCTAAACTCTTCAACATTCATTTCTTCTTTCTTCCTTTCTTTATTGGCTGCTTTGAATCTGGAAAATAAGAAAAAATTACTGACATCATGTCAGCAGTTTTTGATGACATCATGTCATAAAAAGCCAAGCCACATAGTTTGACTTAATCTCATTCTTTTTTTGATGAACCGGATTTTGTTTAAACAGTCCATTTCAATCTTATAGGCGATATTTCAATGACAAAGTGTTCTTCGTCTATATCTGTCTCAGGATGTGAATTAGCAATGTCTATATGAATGCCATTAACATCTGCGCTTTTAAAAACAGTGGCATTTCCCATAACTATATATTGAACAGCAATATATTCAATAATGCCTTCATATGGTTCAAGAGGCATTGTTTCAAATGGTTTCTCAACATCGACTCCCATTCCTACCAGATAATCTGACAATTCCGGATATGTTTCCTTGACCTCTTTATAATAGTTTCTACAATAATCACAGGAACAGAGGCGGTTACCATTCAGTGTTCTGTAATAATTTTCTGTTTTAATAATATCCATAATTATATCTCCACGAACTTGCTAATTCTTCAAAGCTGTTACTTAACCCATTAAGAGAAAAATATATCCGCCGATAAACAGTTATAAGTTGTTCTCCCTTGATAATCCACTAGAGCCTCTTTCCAGTCAGCTACAAACTCCTCAGGTGAGTTTTTTATTGCATACTGGCAATAAGCGATTTCTCTGTCCAACACGTCAAACCCTGTTGGCACACAATAAATTGTCTTTTGTTTTTCCAACATATCGGAGCCGTATGTATTATATTGCAACGACTTAAAATAAAACATATTTTTAGCCATATATGTTTTGTAGTTATCATCTGGTTCATTACATTCAATAAATTCATCAAATGCTAATTTTGTGCGAATTTCCATAGGAGACAAGATGTTGTTTTGTGAATCAATAAAATATCTATTATTAGTTGCATCCAACAGAACCCACTTTTTTAAATCCGATATATAAACCATTGAAACAACATGTGAATCAAAATCGTTCGGTGAAAAAGGCAAACAATGCAAAATTCGTGATTTAATTCCTAATGCAAGACAACACTCTGTAAAAACGATTGCTTGAAGTCTGCAATATACTCCATACTCCCTGCCTTTTCCAAAAGCATAGTCTAGAATATCGCCTGATGTCTTTGGGATGAATTCGACATCCTTCGTTCCACCGTTATGAAGCACATTCTGAGAGCACCACTGTAGCAACCTTAGTGATTTTTCCAATTCGGATCCGCTTCCTGCGACAGTATCAATGTGGTACTTTCGTTTAAGATATTCATATTTAGGTGAATCAAAATCGTAAAAAAAGGAATTGTCTTTGTTATTATCACTTTCACTAAAATCGTGAAATACTCTAAGTGCTCCCACATAAATATAATAGTCGTTCTGCATATTATCCTCCACAAATTCCATTTCTTATAGCTAATTCATTTATAATATTTTTTCTATGACTACACATTTTAGTGACACAATGTCATCAATTTTCTTACATATATTAGTCTGAAAATTTAGACGTGCTTATACACTATATAATTGTTGTCATCGTGTCACCAGATAAACAGAGGTCTTAGGACACTTCCTAACAAGAAAGCATTTGTATTACAAATGAGTATCTTGCAAATGACGCACTCTGTATTTATATATTAATAAATCATTTCAACTTATGCGATTCTCATCTACTTCTTTAATCATCTTCATAATAATAATTTTCATTATCCGTAATGTTTTATTTTAATCTGTATTTTCTGTTTTTATTCTTTCCTTCAGCCACAACACACTCCATTTCATTTAGTATTACTCTTACTCTCGCTTTACTCAAATCTAGCAATTGAGAAATATCGCTTGTTGTTGCACTGCCATTCTCCTTCAAATATTTTTTTATTCTTTCCATATTTTCAGCAGTTTTTACCGCTTGTTTTTTATCGCTTGTTTTTATCGCTTGTTTTTTATCGCTTGTTTTTATCGCTTGTTTTTCAACAAATTCCAAAGTTAAAATAGTTCTATCAGGATCAAATCTTTCTTCAATAACAGGCTCTTTCCATCCGTTATCATTCCATGTATTGAAAATATTAGGAACACCACTACCTGCTCGTTCACCTATGTTAATCAAATTAAACATTTTCATTAAGGATTTGTTCCTTGGATCTGACTCTCCTCCTTTTCTCATTTGAACTTTTCCTGTTCTTATATATCCGGGATTTTCAAAAACAAGTTTATCTTCTTCTTTTTTTATAACAATACCTCTTGTGCCATAATAATCTGCATTGATCAAACAATTTGCCAATGCCTCTCTAACAGCTTTATGAACTTCTGTGTCATCAATTCTGTCTCCGTCTTTAAGTGCAAATGGAGTTTTAATGTCCTTCACAATTTTGTTATACACTCTAAAATAGAAATCGCATATATTTCCAGACCATTCTCCGGAACTCGATTGTAAGCGGTCTGTCCATCTTATCGTTGGATCAAGCACTTCTCTATAATCCAAAAAATACTCTGGAAAATGTCTAACAATATCATATTCGTTTCCAAACATCAACATACCAGCCGCTGTCGGATGTAATTGTTTATCTTCTCTTGAAATAGCTGCCGCACCAATACTTCTAAGATATTCTTCATCATCTAATCGTTCAAACGGATGTCCTGCCTTCAAAACACTATGCCTATTTCTATAACCATGAATTGTCTCTTTGTTCAACTCCGATAAAGATACTTCGTCCAACACTTCCATATCCATAGTGTTTTCCGCTTGGTCACGAAGCAATGTTTTCACCTGTAACCTGGTACAACGATAATCCCCTTCATGATTCCTTCTAAATGTACCACCAAACAAGTCATCATTTATATAAACAGGCTTTTCTTCTCTTCTAGCCATAGGAACATAGATAACAATTATTAAATCTCCATCCTTTTCATATGTTTCAACATCTGTATCATGTAAAATATTGATGTTGACTTTTTTTCTATTGTTAATAGTATCCCAAAAATCTTTTAATAATTTTCCTGCCTCGTTAGTACTTAAACCAGTAGTTCTCCATGTACCATCCTTATTTTCAACAACACCAAGAATAATAACTCCTCCATAACTGTTAGCAAATGCTGAATATGTCTCCCATAAAGATGATGGAAGTCCACCTTTTGCTTTTTTCACTTCACGTCTGTTATCTTCCTTGTATGAGTCAAATGATTTGATATCAAATACTTTGTCCATAGATTTCCCCTTAAATACTTTTTTTGTTATTATATACTATTATAAAAATTAATTCTTCATTGTTCTTCTTTGATACTCCTCTATCAGTAATGGTTGAATCAACGGATATGTCCATTTGCTTGGCAATTCATCAAACAGAACAACCTTCTCCATCTCACTGTCCAGTTCAGCATCAAACGTATTTATCTCAGCAAAATAAAGCATACCGAACATTTCCTCTCCGGTGTCATTTACACGATTCTTTCCTGTAACCGAATAAACACATACAGGTTCTATTGTAAAATCAACAGCGCCAGTTTCTTCTTGCAATTCTCTTCTTGCTGTCATATCAATCTGTTCTCCGTTTCTTCACTCCATACGCCATAAATAAAATTCCTATCTCAAACCCAAATTTGTCTGCTGCTTCTCCTAACTCGTTATCATCCTTATTAAGACTTCTATAATCGAATTTCTTTTCAAATATGATTTCAAATCCGCTTTCAATAAATCTGTCATGCCATGAAG
>JAILRH010000209.1 GCA_024698345.1 Lachnospiraceae bacterium
AACCTGCATAAAACGAACGCTGCAAATGAGGAGCTGATTATCAGTCTTTTTAACGGACGCTAAGTCCAAGAAAGGAATCCGATATACCGATTGCTCCACCATTATACAGCTAAGCAACAAGATGGATAACTCCTTACTGGCCGTAAGGGATATTAACCATAAATATATTGTAGTAGAAAGACTATAGCTCGTTAGAAGACATGACTGAAGATATGAAGAACCAGCTTCTTGAGGTATTTAATGTGTGTAGTGCATTCTTGCCTCGACAAGTAACATTGGATTTTGTGTCTTTTGATAGCGAGTGGTTTCGATTGATTCATGGAGTTACTACAAGGGAAGAGGAAGAAAAGATAGAGAAAAAGAAATATCCACTCCATGGGATGATTGATATTTCGGAAAAAGATGGGATAACAAAGAGGATATTTCAAGATACAGAGGATATAAGAGATATACCTGAAGATGAGAAGAAAGATTATGCAACGTTGATAAGATGTGGCATATGTATGGAGGAAACAATTCAGCGACTGCAAGATGATTTTATAAAGGCAAATGTATTGTTTGGACAGGATATGTGGGTATCACTGAATGATGAAATGTTAAATGGATGGAAAAGAATACGGGAACAAGGACTTGTAGATGAATTTGATATCCCGATTTTGCCACAGAATAATGAAGAGTTTGAGAAATTTATAAGACTTCTCGAATCTGACAGAATTGAGAAATAACGGAGATGGTATGACGAGTAAAGAAAACACAAAAAGTATAGGCAAAGTTGTTTATTTTGATGAGGAGTCAGTTACAGATTATGTACAGATAGTTTCAGGTGGGACACTTGAAAAGACCACAGAGCTTATAAATGAAAGCAATAAGCATCTTAATGGGCAGGCAGAAGCGAAAGGAAGCTTTAGTACAGTATTAGCTGCTTTAGCAGGTATTAAGGCATCTGCTTCAGTAGGCATTGATGCAGGGGCAAGTTTCAATGCAGATAAGATAGCAAGGAATATTGTCAAGAACACTATTTTGACAGACTTTTTGGGAATTATAGGCAAAGACTCTAAAGGTATTAAAGAGTTTTCTGGATACGAGATTTCTGCACCTAAGGATTCATTGACATATGTGGCATTGATTTCGCCATATTTATCTATGCTTAAAAGTGGTGCAAGCATTCCTGCTGGTGAATATAATCTAGCAATTGAAAAGATAGATAACACTTTGAGAAATGCAAAAGGCTATTATGAGTTTCTTGGTAAAAAGGATGAGGATAGTGTTATCTTCAGGTTCAATATAAATGCATTCAGGAATAATTATAAAGCTACTGATCTGATGAAGATGGATATCGTTATTTATGCGATTGAAGTAGGAAAAGGAAAACAATCGGATTTTAATTTTAATGCAGAACTTGGAATTGATGAAGTGAAAACAGTTGATAATCCGGCTTATCCAGGTGAACAAAAAGAAAACGAGGAAGTTTATGATAGAGAGTTGGTAGTTTACGATGTGCTGTTGGCAGGTGTTGAGATAAAATGATTGGGAAAATAATTGTTTTTTATGGGGCGAAAAAAGATTTTAATAAAGAAGTGCAAAATAATACAAAAGGATTAAATGTACTTCCTTTCATGGATTTGATCCAAGAATATAATACACGATTAAGACCTTCGGAATCTGGTATAAAAGCAGAAGTGTTACGACAACGTGTTCAAGTTGAAGCATGTGTAGTTGAGGCTGATGATTATGGTTCGGTTTTGGATCATGTGTTGCCAAATTTTGTAAATATCGTTTGCTTACATCATGATATAGAGTTGTTATATGTACAGAATCCACCTAAAAGAGTTCTTAAGTCATTGCAGGCATATGAGGCGATACATGAGGACGTTTCAATTGAAATAATAGGCTCGAAATATAAAAGGCTCACTAAGACAGTTCTGAAAAAAATATATGATAAATCAAATGAAGAAATCTTGGGACAGGAAAGCTGCAAGAAGAGTGTAATAAGCGGATTGTATAGATTAAAAAATGAATCGAGACAAAAACCAACAGTATTACTTTTTTATGGACCGTCCGGGGTTGGCAAGACAGAAACTGCAAAAGTTATAAGTAAGTGCTTGGGCGGAGAATTGCTTCGTGTTCAATTCTCTATGATGCAGACAAATGAGGCGTATAATTATGTATATGGGGCAGAGCACACACATTCATCATTGGCCAAAGATATACTTGGGAGAGAAAGTGACATTGTTCTCATTGATGAGTTTGATAAGGTAAATCCAGCATTTTACAATGCATTTTATGAATTATTTGATGATGGCATATATGAAGATTCCAATTATGTTGTGGATTGTAAAAGAACAATTTTTGTTTTGACAAGTAACTTTGCATCTGAAGAAGAAGTGAAAAAGGCATTAGGCCCCGCAATGTTCTCGAGGATAGGTTGTTGCATAAAGTATGAAAAGCTTGGAAATACAGAAAAAGCTATTATAGCAAAGATGTATTATAACAAGATTTTAAATATGCTCGATAAAGAAGATAAGCAGACTATTGAGCAAAGCTCGATTTTGACATGGTTTTTAGATAATGTGGGAAGGTATGACAATATTAGGTCTATGAAGAATAGGATTGAAAATGCCGTTTATGATGAACTTACGAAAAAGCTAATTATGGAATCATAAAGTGATATTATTTTCTATAGCATAGGATGGAAAAACTCAGTAGAGAAGAGTTAAAGCATAATCTTGCGAATGTTAAAATCAACAGGTCATACAAAGAGGGCAGATATAGTATGAGCTCCATAGAAATCAAGAAGATAGGAATAACAAAGTTAGATACAGATGCTGTTGTAAACGCGGCCAATACAGGACTTTGGGAAGGCGGAGGAGTATGTGGATTTATTTTCCGCGAAGCCGGTTCTAAGGAAATGACGGCTGCTTGTCAAAAGATTGGCCATTGTGATGAAGGTTCTGCTGTCATTACGCCTGGGTTCAATCTTCCTGCGAAATATGTAATACATGCTGTGGGTCCGAGGTGGTCTGGTGGAGAGCATAATGAGCCTGAGCTTTTGTACAGCGCATATAAGCAGGCACTTCTTCTTGCAAAAGACAATAATCTGCATTCTATAGGATTTTCGTTGATATCTGCAGGAATATTTGGATATCCGGTTGATAAAGCATGGCGGAAAGCTATTCAGGCATGTAAAGACTTTATTCAGAATAATCCTGAGTATGATATCAAGATCATCTTTGCAGTACTGGATGACAAGATTCTTGCAACCGGTGAGGAAACACTTAAGGATATTGTTGGAGACGAAAAGATAGAAGATAGTGTGATTCGGTGGTGCAGGAAATATGCAGTTCTTTTTCATACAATTTATGAAGATGAAGAATTGAGACTTTTTTTCGAGAAGCACAGTGTGTATCAGCCGAACAAAGGACATCACGGTCTTTAT
>JAILRH010000037.1 GCA_024698345.1 Lachnospiraceae bacterium
CTGAAACTTTCAGAACGAGTGTACAGATGCGAGTGTGGAAATGAAATGGACAGGGACAAAAATGCTGCAATAAATATCAGGGAAGAAGCAAAAAGAATGCTGATGGCATATGCATAAAAATGTCCGTAACCGGACTGAAAAAAAATCCTAAATGAGATAAATAAAAAAAGAATCGCGGGGCACGCGAGGATAGCCTGTTGATACTTGGCTCAGAAGAGTCATTGAGCAGGAAGCCCCTACTTCAAAATCATATTGATTTAAGTAGTGGGAGCATGTCACGATACTCCTTATCATTGTTATCTAACCCTTTTTCCGCCAGGGTTATAAGATAATCGGCCCAAGTTCCTACCGTTTTGCCATGGTATATTGCGACGTCAAATCCTTTCTTTTCAATCTCTTCTATTGCCTGGTTGATGCTGTCTATTGTGTTTATATCTGCCAATTCTTTTTCGAGAATATCCAAATTGTCATTTGAATATACAATTCCCTTTATCAGAGCTACACAACCGAGAGCTTTTTCAATCGGAACACTGTCTGCAACTCTTATCTCTATGTAAGTCTTGATTCTGAAATGGAAGAATCCCATTGAAATGAAATGCTCAATGAGTTGTTTCTTCTTTTTATCAGTCAAGTCTTCTTTATTAATGACTGATGGATTGTATTTGTGATATTATGGTAGGTATGAAATATCGTGAAGTATTATGATAATTAGAAAATTACAGTATGTGGGAGAAAATCGATGGAATTAAAGAAATTACCATATAACACTGATTACATTCTGGTAAAAGAGGGAAATTTCAATAAAGCAATGGAAATCCTGGATCGTGAAGGGTATACAGTGGTATAGCATTGAAGGTGAATATTTGTTGAAAATGCACACAGCAATTTGGCAGCGCAAGAGGAATAATACAATGAGCAAAATAAATCTTAGACCTCATCATTTGTTGTGTATCCAGAAATATACCGGACATGGGTACGATGAGAATTTTACAAATAATATGAATAAGCTTGTAGAGGCAATCAGAACAAATCCTGATTATAGAGTGGAGCTTGTAGAGGGAGGAGACAGATTATGTGCATCTTGTCCCGATTTTACCGAGGGGAAATGTAAAGAAGTAGACAAGGTGAAAAGCATGGATGAAAAAGTGCTAAAAGTCTGTGAGTTTTCTTATGGTGATGCAGATAGTTGGAATAGTTTTTCTAAAGTTGCAGCAGGTATATTTGACACACCACAGTTTGAAGAGATATGCGGTACCTGCCAGTGGGTAGAGCTGTGCAGGAACACGCAGATAGTGAGAAAATAATCTGTGAAGGTTTCGCAGTAATGCTAGAAAGATTGTCTTGAATATGAGTGCATTAGCCACCGAGAGTTACATCCTGGTGGTTATACCATTTTAGTGCATTGACAAAATCATCCCTTTTAAAATCAGGCCACAGAGTATCTACGGAATAAAAATCGGCGTAGACACTCTGAATTGGAAGGAGACCTGATAGTCTGTTGTGCCCGCCCTTTTTATGAAGATTATTACTAACTGCCCAGCGGCGATTGCCATCAGGGATAATTGCTATGTGGTTTGGAAGATGCATAATGTCTCCTTTCGTTTTATAGACGCAGAAGCTATTGCACTGCTTTCTATATTTTATAAACACAGATGTGATAACACCGTCTTTCATTCAATTATTATTTCCAATTATTGTAAAGTTAATCGAGTGAATTTTGAATAAATTGTGGTAAAATCAATAAATAGTAAATAAGATTAATTCGGTAGATTTACAAATCTTCGATATAGGGTTATAATTCAACGAGAAACAAAACTCATAAGTGAGATTTGGATATCACATAAGTGAGATACATATATCGCGTAAGTGAGTCTTAAATATTGGGAGCTGGGGCTTGACCCGGCTGAGAGGGGATGTAATCATCCCGACCGTACCTGATTTGGATAATGCCAACGTAGGGATATATAGGTGATTGTATAAGTTCATTTGTATATAGGTAGTAGTGTGGGCATATCCGGTTAGGGTATGCCTTTAATATTAAATACATTAATAAAGTGAGGATGCGTATGAAGACTGCATTGACAATTGCCGGGAGTGATTCCGGTGGCGGCGCGGGAGTTCAGGCTGATTTGAAAACAATGCTCGTTCACAGAGTATATGGTATGAGTGTAATCACAGCGTTGACAGCGCAGAATACAACAGGAGTATCAGATGTATTTCCGGTTTCACCTGAGTTTCTTGCTGAAGAATTAGACAGCGTATTTACAGACATATTTCCTGATGCAGTGAAGATAGGAATGCTTGGAAATGAGGCGTTGATGAAAGTTGTATGTAACAAATTGAAAACGTACCATCCGAATAATATAGTAGTTGACCCGGTTATGGTTTCCACAAGTGGAACAGTGCTAACATCAAATGCCGCAATAGAACTTGTAAAAACTGAGTTGTTTCCAAAGGCATATGTGATTACGCCAAATATTCCCGAGGCAGAGCTGTTGACAGGAATGAAGATTAGAAATAAAGAAGATGTGGTTGAGGCGGCAACTCTCTTAAGCGAAATGTATGAGAAGACGGCTGTACTTATAAAGGGAGGACATGCAATAGAAGGAGCAGATGACTTTCTTCTATACAATGAGATAAGCAAGCCAGACTGTATCACTAAAAAACACATTTGGATTAATGGCGACAAAATAGAATGTGAAAATAATCATGGAACCGGGTGTACACTTTCATCTGCCATAGCATCAAATCTTGCAAACGGCATGAGTGTTGTGGAAGCGGTGACCAGGGCAAAGAGATATGTTGAGTGTCTGATGCGCTCAGGGCTGAATCTTGGAAAAGGCAATGGACCACTTGACCATGGAGCAGTGCTTGGGTATGATTGGTTATCGCGCTGTTAGTAAGAAAACTCCATCCGACACAGTAGGTTGTGAGTAGTTCGTAGATGAATGATAATATTACATTAATAATATAGAATAAATATAAAAATCGGAGGAAATATAATGGGAAATAATGTAGAGTATACAACACAGATGGATGCAGCAAGAAAAGGGATTGTGACAGAACAAATAAAAACAGTTGCAGAAAAAGAAAATATGCCTGTTGATAAGCTGATGCAGCTTGTGGCAGAGGGAAAGGTTGCAATACCTGCAAATAAGAACCACAAATCACTCAATCCTGAAGGTGTTGGCAGTATGCTTAGAACTAAGATAAATGTAAATCTTGGAATATCAAGAGACTGCAAGGATTACGATATTGAAATGCAGAAGGTTATGAGTGCCGTTAATATGGGAGCAGAGGCAATAATGGATCTCTCAAGTCATGGGAATACTCAGCCATTCAGACAGAAACTGACAAGTGAATGTCCTGCCATGATTGGAACAGTTCCTGTATATGACAGTGTCATCCATTATCAGAGAGACCTTGCAACACTCACAGCAAAAGACTTTATCGATGTTGTAAGACTTCATGCTGAAGACGGTGTCGACTTTGTGACACTTCATTGTGGAATAACAAGAAAAACAATCGAGCAGATTAAGAAACATAAACGTAAGATGAACATCGTAAGTCGTGGTGGAAGCCTCGTGTTTGCATGGATGAGCATGACAGGTGAGGAAAATCCATTCTATGAATACTATGATGAGATTCTCGATATCTGTGAACAGTACGATGTGACAGTATCTCTTGGAGATGCCTGCAGACCGGGATGTCTTGCAGATGCTACAGATGTGTGTCAGATAGAAGAACTGGTAAGACTTGGTGAACTTACAAAGAAAGCATGGGATCATAATGTTCAGGTAATGGTTGAGGGCCCGGGTCATGTGCCAATGGACCAGATTGCAGCAAACATGAAGGTGCAGCAGACAATCTGTATGGGAGCGCCATTCTACGTACTTGGACCACTCGTAACAGATATAGCACCGGGATATGACCATATTACATCGGCAATAGGTGGTGCAATCGCAGCAATGAACGGAGCAGCGTTCCTCTGCTACGTAACACCTGCAGAACACCTTGCACTTCCAAATGTAGAAGATGTAAAACAGGGAATAGTTGCATCAAAGATAGCAGCTCATGCAGCAGATATTGCGAAGGGAATACCGGGAGCAAGAGATATAGATGATAAGATGGCCGATGCAAGAAGAAACCTTGACTGGGATGCACAGTTTGATTGTGCGATAGATCCTGAAACTGCAAAGCACATCAGAGATGACAGGTTGCCGGAGGACGATCACAGCGATACATGCAGTATGTGCGGAAAATTCTGTGCTGTAAGAAGCATGAACAAAGCACTTTCAGGAGAACACATCGACATTTTATAGAATTTCAAAATAAAAATAGAAAAAAGTTCTTTAACGATATCCCGACAGATATTATAATTTAATTATATGTTTGTCGGGATATTTTTATTTCATTGGGAAGTTCAAAGAACTTTCCTGTGAAATAAAAATGCTTTGCAAGATGACTCCAACTTCAAGCCTTTGAACTCAGCGAAGATGGATTCTGAGTCTGCAAGCAAAGAGTAAAAAAGAACAGTATCAGAGGAATAATATGGAACAATCAGAAATAATTAATTTGTTAAATGAAGTTAAAGATGGAAAAATTAGTGTTGAAGAGGCTATGTTATCTATAAAAAAGCAACCAATAGAAGATCTCGGCTTTGCAAAACTTGATCTTCACAGGGGACTTCGCCAGGGAGTTGCCGAAGTTGTCTACGGTGCATCAAAAACTCCTGAGCAGATCAGGGATATAACAAATACCCTTCTCGCAAATGGCCAAAAGACAGTGCTTATCACAAGAATGAGTAAAGAGGCAGCAGTCTGCATGTCAGATGTTGAGGGATTTACATATGATGAGATGAGCCGTATTGGGATTGCAGGCGAGATTCCAAAGCCTTCAGGCAAGGGAAAGATAGTGATTGCAACCGGTGGAACCAGCGATATGCCGGTGGCAGAAGAAGCGGCTCTCACAGCTGTGGCCTTGGGTAATGAGGTTGAAAGAATTTACGATGTTGGAGTTGCAGGAATACACAGACTGTTGAGCCACATGGATGAGATAATGAGCGCAAGTGTAATAATAGCAATAGCAGGAATGGAAGGGGCCCTTGCCAGTGTTATTGGGGGCATAGCAGACTGTCCGGTAATTGCAGTGCCAACCAGTGTGGGATACGGCGCAGCATTTGAAGGATTGTCAGCACTGCTTTCCATGCTTAATTCCTGTGCCAGTGGAGTCACAGTAGTTAATATAGATAACGGTTTTGGAGCAGCGTATACAGCAAGCATGATAAATCACAAATGAAAGCAGAATAGTGCAGATGAAATCAGAATAATGCAGATGAAAGCAGAATAGTGCAGATGAAAGCAGAATAGTGCAGATGAGTGCAGAATAATGAATAATAGTCATATGGTTTTGAATATATAAGAAAGGGAGAGAAAAATGAAGACGTTATATATAGAATGCAATATGGGAGCAGCAGGGGATATGCTTACAGCGGCATTGCTTGATCTAGTTCCTGATAGAGATGAAACAGTAAATAAGATAAATAGTTTTGGAATTCCGGGAGTTGAAGTGTCTGCAGAGACGTCGGTAAAATGTGGAATTACAGGAACCGGAGTGTCGGTACGTGTAAACGGAGTGGAAGAAATCAGCGAAGATGTTGATGTGCATGACCGCAATCACGACCACAATCACGACCACAATCACGACCACAATCATGACCATGACCACGAACATGAGCACGACCATGAGCACGGCCACGACCATGACCATGACCATGAGCACAGCCATGACCACGACCACGACCACGAGCATAGCCATGACCATGAGCACGGCCACGACCACGACCATGAGCACGGCCATGAACATGACCATGAGCACGGCCACGACCATGACCATGAGCATAGCCACGACCATGAGCACGGCCATGACCACAGTCATCCACACACACATCATCATCACACAGGAATGTACGAAGTGAAACATATAATAGAAGAAATGGATATTCCAAATAAGGTCAAAGAAGATGCCATTGCAGTGTATGGGCTGATTGCAGAAGCAGAATCAAAGGCACACGGAAAATCTGTGGATGAGATTCATTTTCATGAAGTGGGCAATAAAGATGCAATAGCTGACATAGTAAATGTCTGCTACCTTATAAATAAAATGGCACCGGACAAAATTGTAGTATCACCGGTTCATGTTGGAAGCGGACAGGTCAGATGCGCCCATGGAATATTGCCGGTACCTGCGCCTGCAACAGCACATATTCTGAAAGGCGTTCCAATTTACGGAGGAAGGGTGCGGGGAGAACTGTGTACTCCTACAGGCGCAGCTCTTCTCAAACATTTTGCCGATTCATTTGGTGATATGCCGATAATGAATGTCACTGCAATTGGGTATGGCATGGGCAAGAAAGATTTTGAAGATGCAAACTGTGTCAGAGTCATGATGGGCGAAACTGAGGATAAGACAAAAGAAATATATGAGTTGAATTGCAATATTGATGACATGTCAGGGGAAGCAATTGGGTATGCAGTAAGCAATCTTATTGAAAAGGGAGCTTTGGATGCGTTTACCACCCCTGTTTACATGAAAAAGAATCGTCCCGGAATTAAACTGACAGTTTTGTGCAGAGAAGAAAATAGAGCGGAAATGGTCAGAGAGATATTTGCATGTACCGGAACCATAGGAATAAGACAACACAAATGCGAGAGATATGAACTCGAAAGAAGTATAAGGAAGGTTTCTACATCTTTTGGAGAGATTAGCATAAAGGAAGTATCAGGGATTGGGACTAAACGCTCAAAGATTGAGGCTGATGACATTGTACGAATAGCAAAGGAAAATGGAAAATCTTTTGAAGAAGTAAGCAAAATGTTGACAGAGGAAATACAGAAACGTTACGGAAATGAGAACTAAACAAATACATGTCAAAGTTTTTTCGTTATATAGATTAGTAAGGATAATTAAATATAATAAAAGATAATTAAAGAGATTTTGGAATAAACCAATTTTGCAATTGAAATCTGAATAAAAAAGGAGTATCATTGAACACGGTGTCTCAAAAAGTAAGATACCAAATAATTAAATGGAGGATATTTTTTTGATGGACAGTGAGAGACTAAAACCAAAGTTGTTTTCGGTTATCAAGGGGTATAAAAAAGAAAACTTTATAAACGATGTTATTGCGGGAATTATCGTGGCGATTATTGCGTTACCATTGTCGATCGCGTTGGCAATAGCTTCGGGAGTCTCGCCGGAGAAAGGTATTCATACAGCGATTATTGCGGGATTTATTATTTCGATGTTTGGCGGAAGCAGGGTTCAGATAGGCGGACCGACGGCAGCTTTTGTAGTAATCATAGTCGGAATTATAGATGAATTTGGAACAAGTGGATTGATTGTCGCTACAATGATGGCAGGTGTGATACTGATACTGATGGGATTATTCAGATTCGGAACACTTATCAAATTTATTCCAAATACAATTACAGTGGGATTTACGGCAGGAATTGCCATGACACTGTTTGTTCAGCAGTTAAAGGATTTTGCAGGACTCGATATCGAGAAAGTACCATCAAACTTTTTTGAGAAGATTGGAAGTTATGCGAAACACATAGATACAATAAATATTCAGGCATTGGGAATTGGTATTGTTGCCTTGGCTATAATGATTATTTTCCCTTATATTACGGACAAGATACCGGGCTCGCTTGTGGCGATTATTTTTACAACAATACTGGTGTCTGTGCTTAAACTCGATGTAAATACAATAGGAAGTGTGTACGGACAGCTCTCAGCAAAGTTTCCAACACCGGAGATTCCAAATGTCAATTTTGAGATGATAAGAAAATTGATTTCACCGGCATTTACCATTGCCATACTTGCGGCAATTGAGTCGTTGCTTTCCTGTGTAGTTTCCGATGGTATGGTAGGAAGCAGACACAGATCAAATATGGAATTGGTTGCACAGGGAATGGGAAATATAGCATCTGCCCTTTTTGGCGGAATTCCTGCTACAGGTGCAATTGCAAGAACGGCGGCTAATGTTAAAAATGGAGGTAGAACTCCAATAGCGGGAATGGTTCATGCAATTACACTTTGCATAATAATGGTATTACTTATGCCTTATGCCTCACTTATTCCAATGACAACACTTGCAGCAGTTCTTATCATTGTTGCTTATAACATGAGCGGATGGAGAGAAGTGGTTGCAATGAGAAAGGCGCCAAAGAGTGACTTCGGAGTAATGTTAGTGACATTTGCACTCACAGTATGTTTTGACTTGGTTGTAGCCATTGAAATCGGAATGGTGCTTGCATCGTTATTATTTCTTCGCCGTATGGCAAGTGTTACAGATGTAAGAAAATGGGTGGATTATTATGATGAGGACTATGACGAGAACAATGATCCGGAATCAATCAGTCTCACAAAACTTCCTGAGAAGACAGTTGTTTACGAGATATCAGGACCGATGTTCTTTGCGGCAGCTGACAAGTTTTTAGAGATAATAAATGAATCAAAGAAGCCGTACTATTCGATGATTCTTAGAATGAGAAGTGTGCCTTCTCTTGATTCGACAGCATATAAGACATTTGAAAAGATATATTCTCTCTGTGAGAAGAATGGAATAACACTTATTTTGTCACACGCTAATGCACAGCCAATGGAAGTGTTTAAAAAAGAAGGTTTTTACGATAAGCTTGGAGAGGAAAACTTCAGACCTCATATAGCAGAGGCACTTGAGAGAGCAAGTGAAGTTGCAAAAGAGAAGCACAATCATAAAGTAAAAGAAAACGCATAATAAATAGAGATAAACCTCAAAAAAGAAAGTGTAAACCTAAAAAGAATAATTGTAAACCCGAAAAGAACGATTGTAAACCTGAAATGAACAATAGGTTGACAATTTGAATGCAATATATTATACTCGCGTTGGATATCAAAAGGTGACGATAATATATGGAGGTTGACAATCATGACAGATATGACAGCAGAAAATAGTTTTAAAGACACAAAGGAAGAAAAGCAATTATTTACAGCAAAGGATATTACACTTATAGCGATGTTTGCTGCGTTTATAGCGGTATGTTCGTATATTTCAATTCCATTAGGGCCAGTGCCTTTTACGCTACAGACATTTGCGGTGTTTGTGGTCGCGGCAATACTTGGAACGAAGAGAGGAACTTTGACAGTGATAATATATATACTTGTCGGAGCAATTGGAATACCTGTATTCAATGGCGCAGGCGGAGTCGGAGTATTGGCAGGCAGCACAGGCGGATATATACTTGGATTTATACTTACAGCTTTGACGGTTGGTTTGATGAATGACTATATCAAGTTAAAGAATCATGGTGCGAGAATGGCACTTATGGCAGGATCAATGTTGATAGGAGATGTGCTTTGTTTTATCGTAGGAACAATTCACTTTATGAATTTGACAGAAATGAACCTTGCAACATCACTTTCATATTGTGTAATCCCATTTATCATTCCGGATATTGCAAAGATAATTGTTGCAACAATATTTGTTGACAGAGTTAAGAAATATGTGAGATTGTAGAGCGGGTCTTATCCGACTGAGATAAAAAAATCTGAAATATATAAATGCCACCACATAGCTTTTGTTAATGTGGTGGCATTTATTATATACGAGCGAGTTTTGAATTTGCAAAAAAATGCTATCTTAAATCATGGGATGAAGCATGATTTGAAGATAGCTATATAAAAAAGAAATGATAAAATGATAACTAATTTGATTGGCAGCTTCTGACTGCAAATTCTTCTACTCTAAAAAGAAGAAGAGCAAGCACTACAACTACCGCTACCTGTCCGTAAATAAAGAAATATGCTAAATTGAATAAATCTAACCATTTCAGGAATATTACCAACAGTGACATAACTAAATAAGTGAACCAACAAGCATTCATCCAAAGACGTTCATCTCTGCAACAAGCATCTTTGGCGAGACTTGCAAAGCCCTTTATCGCAAAGAAGATGGCGACTATTGTACTTATTGCATATGACAATCTGAAACCGATAGCCATATTACAGAGCAAACTTCCGTTGATAATAAAAGGAAGTGCAAAGACAATAGTTCTGAGAATGAGTGATACAACACTGAACGCACATGAAAGACTAAATATCTTTCTGTATTTCATCAATAAGAAACATGCAATAAATACGAACATGTAACCTATTGAATCGTTGAATGTATCAACATTTACTCCATCGAAAAATACCTTGTCGACAAATTTTGCATCAGGACCGATATATCCTGACGGAATCTCAGTGACTGAAGGATCAAGCTCATCAACAGACTTGTATGTGCATGTGGCACCATAAACAGACTTGATGGCATAATATTGATATTCTCCTATTATATTAGGATCATTTTTGTAAGGGTGCGGATACGAAAAACCTGATTTAGTGGGCGTATCCAAAACCAAAAAAATGAATCCTACTATAAAAATTAATATAATCCCAGTCATTTTTTTCTTCGTCATGCGTAGGTATTCCCCTTTGTCCTCTACATTTTAATGAAAACTAATATGAGTATAATGCAATTTAATGAATAAATAATTAACAAATTGATAACAAATTAATTATTTGTTAAAATATTGGAATTGCTAAAATGGAAATTTGAGTATATAATAAGTGGGTTGTAATATATCTATTGATTATTGAAGGGAGAAAATGATGAAAAGAATAACAAAAATATTAGTAGTGTTACTGTTATTTACTTTATTTGTGTCAGTTAAGACCGGCGATGTAAGTGCCAAAGAGTCTGGCGATTACACAATCAAAGTAAACGTAGGAACAAACTGCGTTACAGTTTACGATAAAGATGGAAAGCCGGTAAAGGCAATGATTTGTTCGCCGAGTAATGAAACACCAATTGGAACATTTTATACACCGGTTAAGTACAGATGGCATGAGATGATTGGAAACTGTTATGCACAGTACTGTACAAGAATTACATGGGACGGTGTTCTTTTCCATTCTGTATGGCATTACAAAAAAGGAGATCATTCATCAATGTCTGTATCTGCATATAATGTTATGGGACAGAAGGCATCCCATGGATGTGTAAGACTTTTGTGCAAGGATGCAAAATGGATTTATGACCATTGTGCGTTGAAAACAAAGGTTGTTATTTTCAGAGGAACATCAAAAGACGATCCACTTGGACGCCCGGGATTTACTCCAATCAGAAACGGAAAGCGTACTGACTGGGACCCTACTGACCCGGATCCAAAGAACCCTTATTTAAAGGCAAAACCAACTATTAAAGCGGTTTCAAAAGAGATAGAATACAAATCAAAAACCACTCCGCTGAAAGCTGTTGAAATTGAAGATGCACTTGGAAATGAACTTACAAAGAAGAATGCAACAATAAAGGTAAAAGGAAAGATAGACACAACAAAGTTAGGTACATACAAAGTTACTTACAGGGTAAAGGATGCTGCAGGAAATAAAAGAACAGCAACTATTACATTCAAAGTTGTAGATACAAAGAAGCCTAAGATTAAAGGTGCAAAGAGCAGAAAAGACATTGCAATGGGTGAAACAAGAAACGTTCTTGCAAATGTAAAAGCTCAGACTGTATCAGGAAGTGATCTCACAAAGAGCATTACAGTAAAAGTTAAAAATAACGCAACCAAAAAGAGAGTTGGAGTTAATAACGGACTTGTAAAGTTTAATACAGCAGGAGAGTACACAATTACATACAGTGTTAAAGCTCCAAATAAGCAGAAATGCAAGAAGAGTGTTACATACACTGTAATTGATAAGAGAGTAATCGTAGTGATGACTGATACAAAGGTATCAGTTGAGTACGGAAGCAAATTTGAACCATACAAATACATCAAGTCTTTCATGAATTATAATGAGAGAGTTGATTTGCCAAAGAATGCAAAGAATGTTCATGTTGCAGGAAAGGTTGATACTTCAAAGCCTGGAACATACACAGTAACATATACATTTGCTGATAACGGAAATGTATATACTAGAATTAAAAAAGTACTCACAGTAGTAGTAAAAGCAAAACCGGTAGAAACAACAACTGTAGTTGAAACGACTAAGGCCGAAGAAACGACAAAGGCTGAGGAGACAACAACCAAAGCAGAAGAGACAACAACCAAGACCGTGGAGACTACAACGGCAGCAAACTAGAGAAAAATGGATAAATAATATGTTTTGTTATAATGATGTCATAAAATACAGTAATGTAGACAAAGAAGGAAAGTTGCCATTGTACGGCATATTGGAATTATTTCAAAATTGCATAAATATTCATTCGGTAGATATCAAAAAAGATTTTGAGTCCATGCGTGAATGCGGAAAAGCCTGGGTGCTTTTATCATGGAAAATCAAATTATGCAAAGAAATCAAATTATATGACAAAGTGACCATTGGAACCTGGGCGAGTGGAAATGACAGATTATACGGTTACAGAAACTACATTATCAAGAATGAGAATGGTGAAACTCTTGCCTGTGCAGATACGAAATGGATATTGATTGACATGGAAACCAGAACGCCTTGCAGGATAAGCGAAGCTGATATGGAAGGATACGCTGTAGGTGAGAGACTCGATATGGGGAAATGTCCTCGAAAGTTAAAGCTTTCTGAAGATAGAACTGTAATGGAGCCTGTCAGAGTATTGAAGTCATACATTGATACTAATTACCACATGAATAATACAGCTTATTTCAGACTTGCGACAGAGTATTTGCCGGATGAGTTTGAATATGACACAGTTGATGCCATACATATAAAGGAAGCAACTGAAGGAATGAAGATGATTCCTGTCGTTCACAAAGAGAATGAAGGTATCGGCATTTCTCTTGAGGGAGAAGACGGTACAGTATTTACAGAAATAAAATTCTACTAAATATTGTAGGAGGGGATTGGAAATATCCCCTCCTTTTATGTATTTGGGGAACCCAAATCACGAAAACTTAGTAGTTTTGCTGGATTCGAGCCGGCATTGCTGAAAGGCTGAATAGTTACCTTTTATGACAGAAATTCAGCATAAAAGGTTGAAGTGAAATGGATGATGCAATAAAATAGAAATAGTGTGGTGTAAGGGCACTAAGAGGTTTTTTACACTGAAGAAATAATAAAGGCGGATAAAGATGATAAAATTAGGAGAATATCAGTTACTGGAAGTAAAAAGAAAAGCGGATTTTGGAGTGTATGTGGGAGATGAAGAGACACAGATATTATTGCCAAAGAAGCAGGTACCAAAGGGGTTAGACGTTGGTGATAAAATAGAAGTTTTTGTGTATAGGGATTCTATGGACAGACTTATTGCCACAGTGAATGTACCTGCTATTACACTTGGAAAAACTGCAAAACTTAAGGTGAAACAGGTTACTAAGATAGGAGCTTTCCTTGACTGGGGACTTGAAAAAGATTTGCTGCTGCCATTTAAGGAGCAGACAGTAAAAGTGAAAGTGGATAATGAGTACCTTGTTGCATTGTATCTTGATAAGAGTGAGAGACTTTGTGCAACTATGAAGATATACAATTACCTTACAACAACCTCACCTTATAAAGCAGAAGATGCGGTTGTAGGGACAGTTTATAACTATAATCCGGAGTATGGTGTTTTTGTTGCGGTTGACAACAAGTATCACGCAATGATTCAAAAGAAAGAAGTTACAAAATCTTTGCACATTGGTGATACGGTAGAAGCAAGAGTCCTTGCAGTAAGAGAAGACGGAAAACTTGACTTGTCTATTCGCGGTAAGTCATATATGCAGATAGATGAAAACGCAGAAAAGATATATTCAGTCATTGAAAAACTGGGCGGAAAACTTCCTTATACCGATAAGGCTGCACCTGATTTAATAAGAAAAGATTTTTCTATGAGCAAAAATGACTTCAAGAAAGCAGTAGGGCGACTATTAAAGGAAAACAGAATTGTTATAGGTGAGAATAGTATAACAACAAAAGATAACAGAAAGTAATTAACCGATGTAGATAAAACAGATACCAATAATAAAGTGTGAGAAGGAAATAATATGGCAGAGAATAATATTACAGAGAATAATACAATGAATAGCGGGGAAAAACAGGAGAAAAAAGAAAAACAAAAAGGGGGCAATGTAACTAAAAAAAGAATATCCCCGGCAAGTATTCTACAGTCGATATGGGTGATTTTTGTAGTTTGCCTTTACCCATGTGCATTTATGTACATACAGAATTTTACGGAGTCTGCAATTGATAAAATAGTGCTTCCGTTATTTGTGTTTTTATTTGTTGCTTTTGTAGCGTTTTTTATTAACATTATTATTTTTCGTAATATTCATAAAACTACCGTTTTTACGAGTATATTTATGCTAATGTTTATGAATTTTACCCTTGTACAGTACATTTTTGCCCAGTACACTAACCTGCCTGAAAAAGTATTTATGATTATTCTGGTAGTGCTATTGCTGGTTGTAGGAGTATTTTTGTTCATTACAAAAAAAGAATTGGACGGTGTAAGCTTTATTATTGGATTTGCTTTTAGTGGCTTGATTATAATGAATGTTGTAATGGCGATTCCTAAATATATTGATAGCCAAAAGAAGAATGAAGAAGTAAAGGTTGAGCAGTATGCTCAAAATGATGATTTCAGAGAGAATGTATACTATATCATCATGGATGAATATGGTGGAAAAGAGAACTTAGAGTATTACTATAATTATGATAATAGCGACTTCTTGGGATATTTGAATGATAAGGGATTCTCTATTTCAAACAGTACACACAACTACGAGGGAATAAACACCTACGATATTTTACCCAATCTGCTGAATCTTGATTATATTGTAAGTCCAAAGAATACTATAATATCAGAATACAACAGATTGACAGATCCTGCTTTATATAGATTCTTTAAAGAAGCAGGATATAATGTTGAGATGATAAATCATGTTCAGGGGCTCAAGTCCGAAGGATGTGACATTATTTATGAAAGTCCTACAATTGAGATGTTGTTAAATCACTTGCATGATATTGATTATTATTTATTAAAGAACAGTTTTATTGGTTATCTGATGATGGACACTAATCTTATTAAGGGTGAGGAAAATCCTAATCAGGGTGACATTTATGAGGATTACAGAAATGAAGTGCTAAAGATTTTGGATTTGTTGGAAGAGCAACCTAAAATTAAAAAAGAAAAACCAACCTTTATGATATGTTATATGTGTTTTCCTCATGTTCCGTATGTACTAAAAGCCGACGGACAACCTGCGGAAAGAAGGGTTGCCTATGATGCTACGGCAAAACAGTCATACATTGAACAATTGCAATATCTGAATAGCAGACTTGAAAGGATAGTTGATTCAATAATAGAGAATGATCCGAATGCCGTTATTGTACTTCAGGGAGATCACGGTGCAAGAGAAGGTTATCATTTGATGTATCAGTACAGCAAATCAGAGTACAACGAAAAAGTTGAATCTGAAATGATGGAAAATCCATTTAACTGTGTATATTGGGGAAGGGCAAGTAAACAGGATATAGAAGGACTGTCGGGCCTGAATACATGGCGAGTAATATTGAATAACTTATATGGAACAAATTACAAACAGATTGAAGTCCCGCAGAAGTATATCCACAAGTGGAAATATGAGAGTGATGCGAGATAAAGACTCCGGCAGACTTTACAGTAGGAACAAAGAGAGTGTTCCTGAAATCGAAATAGCAGTTAAAATACAACATGGTAGGAAGAGAAGGATAATATGATAAAAAGAAATGTATTGTTAAATCCGGGACCGTCAACAACAACAGATTCTGTAAAAATGGCGCAGGTTGTTCCTGATATTTGTCCTAGAGAAAAAGAATTCAGGGAGATAATGAAACAATTGAGGAAAGACCTGCTTAGGGTAGTGCACGCTGATGAAGAAAAGTATACATCAGTTTTATTCTGCGGATCGGGGACTATCAACATTGATGTTTGCATCAACTCGTTAGTGCCGGAACATAAAAAGGTTTTGGTAATAAATAATGGGGCGTATAGTGCTAGGGCTGCTGAAATATGTGAATATTACGGACTTGATTATATTGATTTAAAATTTGCGGAATACGAGAGACCGGATCTTAATCTTGTGGAAAAGGTATTGAAGGATAATCCGGACATTGCATTGGTGCACACTACTCATAATGAGACAGGAACAGGGCTTCTTAATCCAATCAGGGAGATCGGTGCTCTGGTGCATAAATATGGAGCGGTGTTTACAGTGGATACGACATCGACACTTGCAATGAGGCCAATAGATATTGAGAAAGACAATATTGATTTTTGTATGGCAAGTGCCCAAAAGGGATTGATGGCCATGACAGGTCTTTCATTTATTATAGGAAATAAGAAAATTATTGAGCAGTCAAAGGGATATCCAAAGAGATCATATTATTGTAATTTGTATCTTCAGTATGAGTTTTTTGAGAAGACAGGAGAAATGCATTTCACACCACCGGTTCAGACAGTATATGCTACAGTTCAGGCATTGAAGGAATACTTTGAGGAGGGCGAGGACAACAAGTGGGCTCGCCATACCAGAGTATTTAATGCAATCAGAAAAGGAGCAATTGAACTTGGATTTAAGGAAGTGATAAAAGAAGAGTGGCAGGCAGGACTTGTTGATGCACTTCTTTACCCTGACGATGATAACTGGGATTTTGATAAGATACATGATTATTGTTATAAGCGCGGATTCACGATATATCCGGGAAAGATAACAGGAACCAATACATTCAGATTATGTGCGCTTGGTGCAATTGATGAGAGCGATATAAATGATTTTTATTCAGTGTTCAGGGAAGCATTGAATGAATATGGGGTTAAAGTACCGGTTACATATAAGTAATAGCGATGAATGGACGTTGAGGCGTTTTTTAATAAACAGGCTGGAGAAAAAGCGGTGTGTTTAGTATGGAGAAAGGGAGTCATATGAAAAAAGTATATACATGTTTTACGACAGATTATGTTCATGCAGGACATTTGAACATAATTAACGAAGCAAAAAAATATGGCGAAGTTATTGTGGGAGTATTGAGTGATGAGGCGATGGTAAAATACAATCGTTTTCCATCTATTTCTTTTGAGGAGAGAATGGAACTCATCAGAGGCATTGAGGGCGTCAGCCGTGTGATAGTGCAGGAAGAGGTAATGTACGACAAGATTATTGAGGAAATTCATCCTGATTATGTTGTACACGGAGACAACTGGTTAGAAGGACCGATGAGAGCCATAAGAGATAATGTTGAATCACTTCTCTCGGCGTATGGCGGTAAGGTTATCGATGTTCCATACACCTACAATGATGAAGTTAGGAGAATAGATCTTAGAATCAAAGAAAAGATGTCTATGCCTGAGTACAGAAGAAAGAGACTGAAACAGCTGATTGATCTTAGACATCTGGTAAAAGCTATCGAGGTACATAGCGGTCTGACAGGACTTATTGCTGAGAAAACAGTAGTGGAACACGATGGCGAGATTGACCAGTTTGATGCAATGTGGATTAGTTCTCTTTGCGATTCCACAGCAAAAGGAAAGCCGGATATAGAGGTTGTTGATATGACTTCCAGACTCAAGACAATTGACGAAGTAATGGAAGTAACAACCAAGCCAATTATCTTTGATGGCGATACCGGCGGAAAGACAGAGCATTTTGTCTACACAGTGAGAACCCTTGAGAGAATGGGAGTTTCCGCAGTGATAGTGGAAGATAAGATAGGACTCAAAAAGAATTCTCTATTTGGAACTGAGGTTGAGCAGACCCAGGATACAATAGAGCATTTCTGTCACAAGATCAGTGAGGCAAAGAAGGTTCAGCTGACAGATGAATTTATGATAATTGCCAGAATTGAGAGTCTGATATTAGAGCAGGGAATGGAGGATGCATTAGAGCGTGCAGCAGCTTATGTCAAAGCAGGTGCAGACGGAATAATGATTCACAGCAGAAAGAAAGACCCTGCTGAAATATTGGAGTTTTGTGATAAATTCAGAGAGTGTGATAAGAAAACGCCGATAGTTGTTGTGCCGACTTCCTTTAATACAATCACTGAAAGTGAGTTGGCAGAGCACGGCGTGAACATTGTAATATATGCAAATCAGCTTACAAGAAGTGCATTCCCGGCAATGGAGAATACAGCAAAAGAGATTCTTAAATATCACAGGGCAAAAGAAGTGGATGACAAACTTATGCCGATAAAGAACATTATCTCACTTATTGAAGAACTGTAATAACGAGTCTTGAATATGAAGGGAAGAGCAGATGGTAAATGCAATATTGATGGCCTCAGGGCTTGGAAGCAGAATGAGACCGCTGACAAATGATACTCCAAAACCGCTGGTTAAAGTTCATGGAAAACCAATGATTGAGACAGTTATTGATGGGCTGATTGCAGCAAAGGTAGACAGAATCTATGTTGTCGTGGGTTATCTGGGGGAGCAGTTTTCATATCTGACAGATAAATACAATAATGTGGAAATCATTGTCAATAATGATTACAATACAGTAAATAATATCTCGTCGATATACCATGCAAGAGAGGTGCTTACTAAAGGAGACTGCTTTATTTGTGAGGCGGATTTATATCTTACAAATGCAGATATACTGTCAAAAGAACTAAAAGAGTCCGGATATTTCGGAAAGATGGTTGAGGGATATTCGGCTGACTGGGTATTTGAACTGGATGACAGTAATTATATAAGCAGAGTCGGTAAGTGTGGAAACGACTGTTACAATATGGTTGGAATAGCATTTCTAAAGGCCAAAGATGCGATGATACTAAAGCAGTGTATTGAAGACACGTACAGTGGCGGAGGATATGAAGAAATGTTTTGGGATGATGTTGTAGACAGACATCTGTCGAAACTGAAACTCAGAGTCCACGCAATTGATGAAGGAGATATCACAGAAATTGATACGGTTGAGGAACTGTGTCAGGTGGATGAAGGATACAGAGAGTATCTGATGTGAAATGAATCTCACACAGCATAGAATTACATTATAGAAAGCGGAACGATAGAATATGGAAGTAGAAAAATTAGTAGAAATAATAGGATCGGATTACTATGTTGGCGTGCCGGACAGTCAGTTAAAGCCTTTGTGCAATTACCTGATGAATACATATGGAATAGATAAGAATCATCATGTTATTCCGGCAAATGAGGGGAATGCCACGGCACTCGCTGCGGGTTATCACCTGGCAACGGGAAAGGTGCCTGTGGTATATATGCAAAACAGTGGTGAGGGAAATATAATTAATCCCGTTGCGTCACTTCTTAATGACAAGGTTTATGCCATACCGGTTATCTTCGTGATAGGATGGCGCGGTGAGCCGGGAATTCATGACGAGCCACAGCACATTTATCAGGGAGAGGTTACAGTAAAACTTCTTGATGATATGGATATTGAATCATTTGTGGTTGATAAAGAGACAACAGAGGCAGATGTTAGTCAGGCAATGGAAGGCTTCAGAGAAGTTTTGAAAAAAGGCAAGAGTGTGGCGTTTGTCGTAAAAAAAGGTGCAATTACTTATGATGAAAAAGTAGTTTACGCAAATGACAATCCCCTTGTCAGAGAAGAGATTATAAGACATATTGTTGAAGTTACAGGAGAAGACCCGATAGTTTCAACAACAGGAAAGGCAAGTAGGGAACTGTTCGAGATTCGTGAGCAAAACGGTCAGTCCCATAAGTATGATTTCCTGACAGTGGGATCAATGGGACATGCATCTTCGATTGCATTGGGAGTTGCGATTCAGAAGCCTCGGAGTAAAATCTGGATTGTGGATGGAGACGGTGCAATGCTAATGCACATGGGAAGTCTTGCGGTGCTTGGAAGTACAAAACAGAACAATTTAGTTCATATCGTTATAAACAACAGTGCCCATGAGACAGTCGGAGGAATGCCGACAGTAACAGAAAAGATTGACGTTGTAGCGATTGCAAAGGCATGTGGATATGAAGAAACTTACAGCGTTTCGGCATATGCAGAACTGGATGAGGCACTTAAAGCAGCCAAGGAATCAGATGTGCTGACACTCATCGAGGTGAAATGCGGAATCGGTGCGAGAGAAGATCTTGGAAGACCGACGACCACTGCACTGGAAAACAAAGAGATGTTTATGAATTATCTGAAAGAACTCAGATAGAAAGAACAAAATAAGAAGTAACTGGAGTAACTGAAATGAAGTTTTTACAGAGGATGATAAATATTCCGTTAGGATTGCTGATGTATCTGTGTTACAGGGTTATTCCGCAGTACGCGGTGGCAATCATATTATTTACCTTTCTGACAAAGATAATATTATTGCCGATATCAATACTGTTACAGATTAACAGCGTTAAGATTGTAAAGATTACCCCTGAAATAAACAGGATAAAAGTAAAGTATTTTGGAGATTCGGATGCCATAGCGGAAAAAACTTCCGAAGTGTACAAAAGAGAAAGGTACAATCCGTTTTTGAGCACGATTCCGATTTTGGTGCAGCTTGTTTTGCTCATGGGACTTGTTCAGATTATTTATAACCCTCTAACATACATTTACAGGGTTGATAATCAGGTGAGCAGCAGTATTGTAAAGGTAGTGGCAGATGCCAAAGGACTTGATGCTAAAGAATCTTCGGTTCAGATGCAGGTTGTTGACTGCATAAAGGAACTGGATGATACTTCATTGTTGGATTTGGTTTCCGAGAAGTATCCAAAGGCAGACATTGACAAGCTTATTAAAGATATCAAAAAGTCCAATATGGAGCTGTTTGGAGTAAGCCTTGGACGTGTGCCTGTAAAGGATGGTGGAATTACAATTCTAATTCCATTGCTGGCCGCACTTGCAGCATGGCTTCTTTGCATTATGCAGAATCTTATCAATCCGCTTCAGGCAGAACAGGGTTCTCTAAACAAATACGGAACCATGATAATATCTGTTGCCATCTCACTCTTTTTGGGATTCTACGTTCCAATCGGAGTAGGTTTTTACTGGATCTGGAGTAATTTATTTACCATAGTCCAGCAGGTTGTGCTGAATATGATGATCGATCCAAAGAAACATATTGATTACAAGGAACTTGAGGCTAGTAAGAAAGAATTAGAAGAACTGTCCAATATAGGTTCGAAGAAAAAATTATTTGAAAAAGATCCTTACCGCAGTAAGGAAAAGGCAGATTATAAGAGATTTTTCTCAGTAGTAAATAAGCATCTTGTAGTTTATGCAGAGGGAAACGGATATTACAAATATTTCAAAGACATTATAGAGTATATTTTAGAGCACTCAAATATGACGATTCACTATATTACCAGTGATCCAAATGACAATATTTTCAAAAAAGCAGAGGAGAATAATCAGCTCAGAGCTTACTATATAAGTGAGAAAAAAATGATTACACTCATGATGAAGCTTGAGTGTGATGTATTTTTGAGCTCAACACCTGATTTGGAAAATTATCATCTTAAGAGAAGTTACATAGATAAGAGTATCGAGTATATATTTGTAAATCATGCAATGAACAGTGATAACCTGACCTTGAGAACACATGCTCTTGATCATTTTGATACAATATTCTGTACAGGAAAGCATGTGGTGGAAGAACAGAGGGCAATTGAGAAACTGTATGGCCTCCCGGCGAAGAAACTGGTTGAGACGGGATATTGCCTTCTTGATAACATGAAGAGGGATTATGATGCAATGGAAAAAGAGGAACATGCGCAAAAGCATATCCTGATTGCTCCGTCATGGCAAAAAGACAACATAATGGACACTTGTCTTGATGAACTGGTTGAGAGTATACTGAGTAAAGGTTACAAAGTTACAGTCAGACCACATCCGCAGTATGTACGAATTTATAAAGAAAAAGTAGAAAGTATAGAGAGAAAATTCCAGCAAAAATACGGCGACAACTTTGCATTTGAAAAAGACTTTTCCTCAAATCTGTCGGTTTATACAGCTGACGTACTGATTACTGACTGGTCCAGCATCGCATATGAATACAGCTTTACAACATACAAACCTACCCTATATATCAATACACCAATGAAAGTTATGAATGAGGAATATGACAGAATAGATGTAGTTCCGATTGATATCAGAGTAAGAGATTCAATAGGAGCTTCGCTGGATCTTAATAAGGTTGGTGAGGCCGGAGAGACAGTTGACAGGCTGATACGCGATACTCCAAAGTATTTTGATGATATCAGCAAATTCAAGGAGAATGAGTTCTTCGGCTTGGGAAAAGCTGCAGAACTGAGTGGAAATTATATTCTTGAAAGTATAAAAGAAAAAATAAAACAAAAGAAACAAAGTAACAACGGAATCAGATAAAGTAACAACGAGACCGGATAATAAATTACAAAAAGCAAAATAAAATAATAACAAAATAACAAAGAAACAAAAGAATAAAAGAACATGGAGGAAGAAGATGAGTAACATGATTTTATCTTACATTGATCCGTCAGTAATGACATATTTAATTCAGGCAGTAGTAGGTATTGCAATCGCAGTTGGAGCAGGAGCAGGTCTTTACTTTAGAAAAGCAAAGAAAAAAGTAAACGAAAAGCTTGGAATTGACGAGAACAAAAATAAAGAAGTAGAGTCTGATGATATTGAGATTAACTAAATAAAAAAATGTGTTTTTATGCACATATTGGTATAATGTCCAAACAAAATAAAGGGTTATAGGCGTGAATTTTGTTAAATATGTCAAAAATATGCATGGTGTATGCAATTTGAACAAATAAAGTACGAGCTTTTTGGCAATTTACGATATAGCAATTTATTTGATAGTGCGATAAAATGACACATGTATGATGAGTACGGTATAGTATGTACAACATTTAGTATGAAATATATTTAGGAGGTATTGCATAAATGGCAAGTTTATCATTAAGACATATTACTAAAGTTTATCCAAACGGATTTGTCGCAGTAAAAGATTTTAACCTTGAGATTAAGGATAAGGAGTTTATCATCTTCGTAGGACCATCTGGTTGTGGTAAGTCTACAACACTTCGTATGGTAGCCGGTCTTGAAGAGATTTCATCTGGTGAATTATACATCGGTGAGAAGTTAGTTAACGACGTAGAACCAAAGGATAGAGATATCGCGATGGTATTCCAGAACTACGCTTTGTATCCACATATGACAGTATACGATAACATGGCATTTGGTCTTAAATTAAGAAAAGTACCAAAGGCTGAAATTGAAAGACTTGTTAAGGAAGCTGCTAAGATCCTTGACCTTGAGCACTTACTTGACAGAAAGCCAAAGGCTTTATCAGGTGGTCAGAGACAGAGAGTTGCGATGGGACGTGCTATCGTTCGTGATCCTAAGGTATTCCTCATGGACGAGCCTCTTTCAAACTTGGATGCTAAGTTAAGAGTACAGATGCGTGTTGAGATTGCTAAGATTCATAAGAGATTAGGTGCTACAATCATTTACGTAACACATGACCAGACAGAGGCTATGACACTTGGTACAAGAATCGTAGTTATGAAGGATGGTATTGTTCAGCAGGTAGATTCACCAAAGAACTTATATGACAAGCCAGTTAACTTATTCGTAGCAGGATTCATGGGATCACCACAGATGAACTTCATCGATGCTGTAGTAGAGCAGGAAGGTGATGACATCGTTCTTCACATTGGTCAGGGTAGACAGTACATCAAAGTACCTGCAAACCAGGCTAAGTTATTAGTTGAAGGTGGATACATCGGAAGAACTGTAGTTATGGGTATTCGTCCTGAAGATATTCATGATGAAGAATCATTCATTCAGAACTCACAGGATTCAGCATTCACAACAACAATCAGATTATACGAGTTACTTGGTGCTGAAGTTTACTTATACTTCGATATCGAGGGATATGACTGTACAGCAAGAGTTAACCCACGTACACAGGCTAGAATCGGAGATAACGTTACTATGGCTATGGATTTATCTAAGCTTCACATCTTCGACAAAGATACAGAGCAGGTTATCACAAACTAGTCAAAAGGCGGTTAGTATAACTGATTCTTTAGAAAAGAATACAATGAAAAACACATGTTTTTCAAAAACATATGAAATAATAAGGGAAATGCAATATTTTTGCATTTCCCCTTTTTTTTGATTGATTTTATGATAAAATGAAGTTGGTGTATAAGAACCGGAGATAGAAGATAAGGAGAGCTTATATGATATCAAATCAAATATTACAAACAACAATAGACGGAATCAAAGAAATATCAAGAGTGGATTTTTGCGTATCAGACACAGACGGAAAAGTAATTGCATCTACTTTTGAGGTTGGAAACGAATTTAATAATGCCATTTCTTCATTTGTAAATTCAGAAGCGGACAGTCAGGTAGTTCAGGATCATCAGTTCTTCAAAGTATATGATGAGACACAGCTTGAACTTATTCTTATTGCCCAGGGCTCAAATGAAGACACATATATGATAGGAAAGATGGTGACTTTCCAGATTCAGAATCTTCTTGTAGCGTACAAGGAGAGATTTGATAAGGATAACTTTATCAAGAATCTGTTGCTGGATAATCTCCTTCTTGTTGATATTTATAACAGAGCAAAGAAGCTGCACATTCAGACAGATGCGAAGCGTGTAGTTTGCATAATCGAGACAAAGAATGAAAAAGACAGTGTTGCACTTGAGACAGTGAGAACACTTTTCATAGGAAAGTCAAAAGACTTCATCACAGCAGTTGATGAGAAGAGCATTATTCTTGTAAAGGAACTTGAGGACGGACAGGGTTACGAGGAGATTGAGCGCGTATGTAACACTATCGTTGACATGCTCAACACAGAAGCTATGGTAAAGGCCAATGTGTCTTACGGTACTATAGTTAAGGAACTCAAGGAAGTATCAAGATCTTACAAGGAAGCAAAGATGGCTCTTGATGTAGGAAAGATATTCTATAGCACAAAGAACGTAATCGCTTACAATAATCTTGGAATCGGAAGACTTATATATCAGCTCCCTATTCCACTTTGCAAGATGTTCATCAAAGAGATATTCGACGGCAAGTCACCTGATGAGTTTGACGAGGAGACATTGTCAACAATCAACAAGTTCTTTGAGAACAGTCTTAATGTTTCTGAGACATCAAGACAGTTGTATATTCACAGAAATACTCTTGTATACAGACTGGATAAGCTTCAAAAGAGTACGGGTCTGGACCTTAGAGTGTTCGAAGATGCAATTACATTCAAGATTGCACTTATGGTAGTTAAGTACATGAATTATATGGAGAATACCGAATACTAAGGAACGTTTGGGAGTACAGCGTTTTTGGCGTATTGCGATATACGCGATTACTAAAACCCGGAGGGTAAAGATGATTACATTAGATCATGTCACAAAGAGTTACAAAGAGGGGACCTATGCCCTCAATGACGTTAATATAGAGATAGAAGACGGTGAGTTTGTATTTATCGTGGGGTCCAGCGGATCAGGTAAATCGACCTTCATCAAGTTACTTCTCAGAGAACTTCAGCCTACATCAGGCAAGATTATTGTTGCAGGCAGAGATTTGAGCAGACTCAAATCAGGACAGGCAGCAAAATTCAGACGTGAGATAGGTTGCGTATTTCAGGATTTCAGATTATTGCCCGACAGAAATGTTTACGATAACGTTGCTTTTGCACAGCATGTTATCGGCGTATCAAAGAAGGAAATCAGAAAAAATGTTCCTCCCCTACTCACAATGGTAGGCTTATCAGAGAAGTACCGATCATTGCCGGGAGAACTGTCAGGTGGTGAGCAGCAGAGAGTTGCTCTGGCAAGAGCACTGGTAAATAAGCCAAAGTTATTATTGGCAGACGAGCCTACGGGTAATTTGGACCCGGGCAATTCATGGGAGATTATGAAACTCTTAGAAGAGGTAAACAATCAGGGAACAACAGTAGTTGTTGTTACTCATAACTTAGAGATTGTAAATGCCATGGAAAAGAGAGTAATCACAATGAAAAAAGGCGTAAAAGTCAGCGACACCAAACAGGATAATCTGATAGTTAGGAATTAAGAAAAATGATTTTAAGAACTACGATATACTGCATAAAGCAGGGAATAATAAATATTAAGAGAAACAAATTATTCTCCCTTGCATCAGTGGGAACTATAGCTGCATGTATATTTTTGATTGGTTTGTTTTTTGCAATTGTTATGAATTTCCAGTACATTGTAAAAAACGCAGAGGAGCATGTGGGTATCACAGTATTCTTCGATGAAGGGACAGAGCAGGCGAGAATTGATGAGATAGGCAAGCAGATTAAAGAGATGGACGGTGTACTGAGTGTGGAGTACACATCTGCAGAGAAGGCGTGGGAAGAATTCAAAAAATCATATTTTGCAGATTCACCTGAACTTGCAGAAGGATTCAAAGAAGATAATCCCCTTGCAAATTCAGCCAATTACACAGTTTATATTGAAGATATCAGCAAACAGTCATCATATGTCAGAGAAATTGAAAAAATAGAAAATGTCCGTAACGTAAAGTACTCAGAGAGTGCAGTGTCTACAATGACCAATTTCGGACGTTTTGTAGGATATGCTTCAATTGCTATTATTTTAGTGTTGCTGGCGGTTGGTATTTTCCTTATCAGCAACACAGTTATGATGGGAATTTCCGTTAGACAGAAAGAGATTAAGATTATGAAGCTTATCGGTGCGACTAATTTATTTGTAAGAGCACCGTTTGTAATTGAAGGAATTGTTATAGGCGTGATAGGAGCTGCTATTCCACTGGTTCTGTTATTTGTTTTGTATGACAGAGTGGTGGATTTTGTGATGTCACAGTTCCATGCACTGTCATCTATCGTATCATTCCTTCCAATCTATTCGGTATTTGTGTATCTGGTGCCAATCAGTTTTGGTGTTGGAGCAGGAATCGGATTGCTTGGAAGTGTCGCTTCAATAAGAAAGCATTTGAAGATATAGTATTATAGTTAAAAAATATTTACAGATAATATTTGAAAAAATAAGGTGGTAATTATTTTGATAAAGAAAAGAAAGTGCATTAGGAGAGCCATAAGCTTTGTCACAATGCTTGCTGTTGCAACAAGCTATATGGGCATTCAGACCGGTGCTACAATCAGTGAAGAAAAACAGAGATTAAAAGAGTTTGAACAGCAAAAACAAGATATAAAGAACACTATCAACAGTTTAGAGTCTGATAAGGCAGCGATAGAGAGCAATATAAAGAAATTGGACGATAAGCTGAGTGAGATTTCAAAAACTCTATACAAGACGGAGAAGAATCTTGACAAAGTAGGTAAAAAGATAGAGAATAATAAGGTTAAACTTGCAGATGCTCAGAAGAGCATAGAACTTCAGTATGCAGACATGAAACTCAGAATACAGTTCATGTATGAAAACGGAAATCAGCAGTTGATTAATTTGATTCTGAGTTCAGAAAGCATCACAGACCTTTTAAATAAGGCAGAGTATATTTCAGAACTTTCATCATATGACAGACGAATGCTCGATAAGATGAAAGCAACCAAAGCAGAAATCGAAAAGACAGAGCAGGCGCTTGAGTCAGAAGAAAAAGAACTTCTTGTGCTTCAGACAGAGCAAAAGGAAGAAAAACAGAATGTTGAGACTCTTGTAGAGGCAAAGCAGCAGGAACTTACAGCGTACGATGCAAAGATTGACAAAGCAGAGGGCGAGCTTGGACAGATTGATTTTGTAATCAAGAGTCAGAAAGATGAAATAGCCCAGATGGAGAAAATAGAGGCTGAGCGAAAAGCGGCAGCTGAAAAGGCGGCAAAAGAAGCGGCAATTCAGGCAGCAAAGAACAAGTCATCAAGTCCGACATATGTACCGTCAAAGCCGACTACTCCAAGTTATCCGGCGTCAAACGGACAGACATCCGGTAATGTTACAGTTTCAGGATATATATGGCCGTTGCCTGGACATACTTCTATTTCTTCAGGTTTTGGATACAGAGCGGATCCGTTCTCCGGACAGACTTCATATCATTCAGGTATAGATTTGCCGGCACCTTCGGGAACACCGATTGTTGCATCGGCATCAGGACAGGTTGCCTGGTCAAATTACAGTACATCAGCAGGAAACTGGATTGGTATTGATCACGGAAACGGTGTTTACACTGTGTACATGCACATGTCTGCCAGATTGGTTTCGGCAGGACAGACTGTTTCCCAGGGACAGACAATCGGACTTGTTGGAACAACAGGTTCATCTACGGGTAATCACTTACACTTCAGTGTGCGATTAAACGGAACCTATGTAAGTCCGCTTAGTTACGTAAGCCCGTAACTCTTAAATGGTTTGAAATTTATAATCAAGTTCTGAAAATAAGAACATATAATTTAAAAAAGATATTATCTTCGGTGTTTTCCGCGGCAGGAACACCGGGAGCATTCTTGAATTTATGCCCGTAAGGTTAATGATTAATCACAATGATTATAAACGACCTTGCGGGCTAGATATTTGTGGATGTTTTCAATGAATATAGAATCATGTGATAAATTCAAGACTCGCTCGCGAGTCTTGTTGCGAAATGCGCGTCAGGACTACTTTGATGAAAATGTCACAGATATATTGGAAAGAGAAGGGAGTTAAGTGAGAATGAGAAAAGGATACTTTGTTTCATTTGTGTTAGGTGCAGCAGCATTTGCAATTTTAATAACAGGGGTTAATCTCGTTAGAGGAAATAGACTGGTGAAGATAAGCAACAATAATAAAGTGACTGAAGCAACAGATGCAAAACTTGAGTTGCTGCAAAAGTATATAGAGACATTTTATCTGGAAACCAATGAAGAAAAAGCGGATAAGGAAGATTTGGAAAACGGAATTTACAAGGGATACGTAAGTGCGTTGAATGATCCTTATTCTCAGTATTACACAAAAGAGGAGTATGATGACCTGATGGAATCAACATCAGGTGAATACAAGGGAATTGGTGTGGTTGTGTCACAGAATGATGAGACCGGAGTAATCACCATGATTTCTGTATATGACAATACTCCTGCTAAAGAAGCCGGATTGGAAGACGGTGATATTCTTTACAAGGTAGAAGGAAAGGAAGTTACAGGAATTGATATAGATAAAGTGGTAGGCCAGATTAGAGGTGAAGAAGGAACCACCGTGCATATCGAGATCTACAGAGAATCAACAAAGGAATACAAAGAGTTTGATGTTGAGCGAAGAACCATAGAGGTTCCTACAGTTTATTCTGAGATGTTAGATGAGGAAAAGAAAATCGGCTACGTTAAGGTGACCCAGTTTGACTCAAACACAGACGAGATTTTTTCAAAGAAAATGAAGGAACTGAGCAGTCAGGGAATGAAATCTGTAGTATTCGACCTTAGAAATAATCCGGGTGGAAATTATGATACTGTCTGCAATATGCTCGATGAGCTTCTTCCGGAGGGAACAGTAGTTTATACCCTTGATAAGAGTGGAAAAAAAGAGATTGAAACATCAGATGCAGCATGCATAGACATTCCAATGGTTGTGCTGATGAATGAAAACAGCGCCAGTGCTTCGGAGATATTTGCAGGTGCGATACAGGATTACAAGGCAGGTAAAATAGTTGGGACACAGTCATTTGGAAAGGGAATTGTTCAGTCGGTATTCAGCCTTCCTGATGGTTCAGCAATCAAACTTACAGTGTCAAAATATTATACTCCAAACGGTACAAATATCCACAAAAAGGGAATAACGCCGGATGTGAAAGTGGAGGACAACAAAGACACCGAGCAGGATGAGCAGTTAGACGAAGCATTGAAACAGTTAGAAAATAATAATTAGAAATATAAAAATTAGAAATATTAAAATTAGAAATATTAAAATTAGAAATATATAGATTAGAAACATAAAGATTAGAGCAGAAAAAATTTAGTCGGGAGGAAGTTATGGAATTTTTGATTATCATTTTGAAAAAGATTGAGTTAGTGGATGAACTGATTATAAAGCTTCAGGAAATAGATGTTCATCATGGTACGATAATAGATGCAAAGAGCATGACATCAGCGCTCTCCACTAAGTGGACTGATGTTCCAATGTTTGGTTTGTTTAGAAGTGCAAACAATCATGAGTACAATGAAGACTGCAAGATGCTTATGTTTGTATTGGATCAGGAGAGAATTGAGAAGGTAAAAGAGACAGTTGAGGCGGTTGTTGGAGATATGGATCAACCTAAAACAGCTGTAATGTTTACTATGCCTATTTCATTTGAAAAAGGATTTGACAAGAATTAATGTTAATATTATCAATGCCTGACGCAGGAAAAAAGACAAGATAATGTTTTTTACGCCGAAGGAATTACAGGATAATGCATGCAACATATAGAAAAAGAGAAAGATGGAGTGATAAGATGAATATCGATGAATTGTTGTTATATTTAGCAATAGCACTGTTTTTATGTCTAATGTCCGGTAAGGTAGTAAAACAGTTTAAATTACCTAACGTAACAGGATATCTTATTATAGGTTTGCTCTCAGGACCGTCGGTTATAGGAATTGTAAATCAGGGAATGGTTGGAAATTTTGCGATTATTTCAAAGATAGCCCTTGGATTTATTGCATTTTCCATCGGAACTGAATTTGAATTTAAATATATCAGAAAACTTGGAGCTGCACCGGTGATTATTGCAATTTTTGAATCACTTGGAGCTACTGTTTTTGTTGTGATCGGTATGCTGATTTTTGGAATGCCGGTGGAACTTGCACTTATTATGGGAGCCATTGCGGCGGCAACGGATCCAGCAGCGACAATTCTCGTAGCAAAGCAGTATAAGGCAAGTGGCCCGGTTACAAGAACTCTGATTCCGGTAGTGGCAATCGATGATGCCACAGCGCTTATGTCTTACGGAATCTGCGTGGCTATTGCCAAGGTGTATACAACAGGACATATTTCAGCAGCAACATTGCTGTCGCCGGTTAGAGAGATTTTCGGTTCCCTTGCAGTAGGAATTATAATGGGACTTATATTTACATTACTCATCAAGTTTTATACGGGAAGAGGAAACCGACTGGCGATTACCATTGCAATGGTGGCATTGGCAGTAAGTTTATCAGACAAAGTAGATTTGTCACCGCTTTTAACATGTATGGCAATGAGTATAACTGTAGTAAATACATCAAGCAACTGTAAGGTTGTATTTGAGCAGATGGACAGAATGACGCCGCCTATTTTTATGATGTTCTTCTTCATGTCAGGAGCGGGGCTGGATATAGGAATTCTTCCTACAATCGGTACTCTTGGAATGATTTATATTGTATTTAGAGTTGCAGGTAAACTTGCAGGAGCGGCAGTCGGAGGAAAGCTTTCAAAGGCAGAGCCTGACGTTCAGAAATATCTTGGAATCGGGCTTATTCCGCAGGCCGGAGTGGCAATTGGTCTTGCCTCAATGAGCGGAACTATAGTGCCGCAGTACAGCAGCAGGATTACTGCGGTTGTTCTTTGCGGAACGGTTATTTATGAATTGGTTGGACCGGTTCTTACAAAGATTACACTGACACACATAGGTGAGATAAAAAAGACAGCATAGGAAATGATGATATAAAGGAGTTTTTCACAATTGTGGGGAACTCTTTTTCATTTCCTCCTTGCCGGATTGAAGTGATAGAGGCTTATTGAAGGTGAGGAGAGTATTCTCAAACAAAAATAGAACTGGCGTTCGATTTATGATTGCCATGAAGTAATTGCTGTGTTATACTAAAAAGTACATTCGATGGTTTTAGTAGGATTCACCGGTGAGCCGGAAAACGTGCCGCAGGTGATGGTGTAGTATGCGTTGACGACGTATGTATAGGAGAATTATATGGATCATTTTGTGTTGCATTCTGAATACAAACCAACCGGGGATCAGCCGGAAGCCATAGACAAGCTGGTGGAAGGGTTTAAAGAAGGAAATCAGTTCCAGACTCTTCTTGGAGTTACCGGTTCGGGTAAGACTTTCACCATGGCAAATGTCATAGAAAAATTGAATAAACCTACCCTTATTATCGCCCATAATAAGACTCTGGCGGCGCAGCTTTATGGTGAGTTCAAGGAGTTCTTTCCGGAGAATGCGGTTGAGTATTTTGTATCATATTATGATTATTATCAGCCGGAGGCTTATGTTCCAAGCACTGATACTTATATAGAGAAGGATTCTTCTATCAATGATGAGATAGATAAGTTGAGACATTCAGCAACCATGGCACTGATGGAGAGAAGGGATGTTATTATTGTCTCGTCAGTTTCCTGCATTTACGGATTGGGAGATCCGATCGATTACAAGAACATGGTTATTTCACTTCGTCCCGGTATGATTAAGGACAGGGACGAGGTTATTCATAAACTGATAGAGATTCAGTATGAGCGCAACGATATGGATTTTAAGCGCGGTTCCTTCAGAGTCAGGGGAGATGTAGTGGAGATTTTTCCGGCATCGGCATCGGATTACGCCATCAGAGTTGAGTTCTTTGGGGATGAAGTGGACAGGATTGCAGAGATTAATACTCTGACAGGCGACATTGTGAATCGCTTGGAGCACGTTGCTATTTTCCCGAACTCTCACTATGTGGTTCCACCGGAGAAGATGGAGAAAGCATTGAAGTCCATTGAAGCGGAACTCAAGGAGAGAGTGGAGTATTTCAAGGGCGAGGATAAGCTCATTGAGGCTCAGCGTATTGCGGAGCGAACCAACTTTGATATGGAGATGCTCAGAGAGACAGGAATCTGTTCCGGCATTGAGAATTATTCCAGGCATATGGCAGGACTTGAACCGGGAGCGACTCCTCATACACTTATAGAATATTTCGGCGATGACTTTCTTATAATAGTAGATGAGTCTCATATCACTATTCCTCAGGTCAGAGGAATGTATGCAGGAGACCAGTCCAGAAAGACTTCCCTTGTGGATTACGGCTTCAGACTTCCTTCGGCAAAGGACAACCGTCCTTTGAATTTTGGAGAGTTTGAGTCCATGATTGATCAGATGCTATTTGTGTCTGCAACGCCTAATGTCTATGAGGATGAGCATGAGCTTGCAAGAGTGGAGCAGATTATCAGACCTACGGGACTCCTTGATCCGAAGGTGGACGTGAGACCGATTGACGGTCAGATTGACGATCTGATTTCAGAGATTAATAGGGAAGTGGAGAAGAAGAATAAGGTACTGGTTACCACGCTTACCAAGCGTATGGCGGAAGACCTGACTGACTATATGAAGGAAGTGGGTATCAGAGTGCGCTACCTCCATTCAGATATAGATACTCTTGAGAGAACAGAGATTATCAGGGATATGCGTCTTGATGTGTTCGACGTATTAGTAGGTATCAACCTGTTAAGAGAAGGTCTTGATATACCTGAAATTTCACTGGTGGCAATTCTGGATGCGGACAAAGAGGGATTCCTTCGATCAGAGACATCCCTTATTCAGACCATCGGTCGTGCTGCGAGAAATGCAGAAGGTCATGTTATTATGTACGCGGACAATATGACAGAGTCTATGGATAAGGCGATTTCGGAGACCAACCGAAGACGTGAGATTCAGGAGCGTTACAATGAGGAGCACGGCATTACACCGACAACCATTAAGAAGGCAGTCAGAGATCTTATCAGTATTACCAAGGAAGCAGAGAAGACTATCAATGACATTGAGAAAGATCCTGAGTCAATGGATAGCAAAGAACTCAAGAAACTCATGGACAAGCTTGAGAAGCGCATGAAGAAGGCTGCGGCAGACTTTGACTTTGAGGCGGCCATTGAGTTTAGAGATAACATTGCAGAGTTGAGGAAGTATCTGCATAGAGATTAAAGCAGATAATAACAAATCCAATAATGCTTATCGGTTATAAAATGAATTATAAGGGGATAAAATGAAATCAAAGTTTGAATGGGACCGCATGATAGGTCAGAAATTATATTCTCCGTGGAAAGTTGGCGGCGATTCGTGGGAAAAAGTTCATAGGGCACAAAAGCTTTTTAATGATTCAGAGTTTTGGCATGATCGGAGTGCGCTGTACGAACTAAAGAAATGTTTTGGAAGCGCCGGTGAGGATTTTGTTCTTACTCCGCCGGTATATTTTGACCATGGTGACAGAACATTTTTCGGAGAGCATTTCTACGCAAACACCGGGTTGACGATTTTGGATGAGAATTATGTGAGATTTGGAGACAATGTATTTCTTGCTCCTCATGTCAGCATTTATACTGCGGGACACCCTATCGATGCAGAAATCAGAAACACAGAGGCAGAGTATGCTAAGCCGGTAACAATTGGTTCTGATGTCTGGATTGGAGGCAACGTTGTGATTAATCCGGGAGTGACTATAGGTGATGACGTAGTCATTGGTTCGGGTTCTGTTGTCACAAAGGATATTCCAAGTCACGTTATAGCAGCCGGCAATCCATGCAGAGTGATTCGAGAGATTACTAAAGAGGATAAGCAGTATTGGAAGCAGCAGTATGATGAATATATTAGGGCTTCTAATGCAAATGAGGAATATATTAGGGTATCTAATGCAAATGAGGAATATATTAGGGCTTCTAATGCACATGAGGATGAATCAGGTCGGTGATTATAGCAAGGATTAGGTTAGAATAGAAAAGAAACCAAGGAAAATGATTTGGATCAGATTAGATCAGATTAGATCAGATCAGATTAGATTAGAGAGTTAAAAGGGATATGGATAAGAAGAAATATATAAGAATTAAGGGTGCTCATGAGCACAATTTAAAAGGAATAGATTTAGAGATTGAGAGAGATAAGATGGTGGTTCTCACGGGGCTTAGCGGTTCCGGGAAGTCATCTTTGGCTTTTGATACCATTTATGCGGAAGGTCAAAGAAGATACATGGAGTCGTTGTCTTCATATGCGAGACAGTTCTTAGGACAGATGGAGAAGCCAAAGGTTGAGAGTATAGAGGGACTTCCGCCGGCGATTTCCATAGACCAGAAATCAACTAACAGAAATCCACGTTCTACAGTTGGAACTGTGACAGAAATATATGATTATATGAGACTTCTCTATGCAAGGACAGGTATACCGCATTGTCCAAAGTGTGGCAGGGAGATTAAGAAGCAAACTGTAGATGAGATGGTAGATAAGATTGTCACTCTAGATGAAGGTACTAAGTTTCAGATTCTTGCCCCGGTTGTAAGAGGCAGAAAAGGGCGCCACGAGAAGGTTTTAGAGGCTGCAAAGAGAAGCGGGTACGTGCGTGTACGCATTGATGGCAATATGTACGACTTGTCAGAGCAGATTGAACTTGAAAAGAACAACAAGCACAATATAGAGATTATTATCGACCGACTCAGCATGAGAGACGGTATTGAAAAGCGACTAAATGACTCTATTGACAATGCATTGAAACTGGGTAAAGGACTGATGATTGTAGATGTTATAGGCGGCAAGGAGATGACGTTTAGTCAGCATTTTGCCTGTCCTGATTGTGATATCAGTATAGATGAGATACAGCCAAGAAGCTTCTCATTCAACAATCCGTTTGGTGCCTGTCCTGAGTGCTATGGTTTGGGATACAAGATGGAGTTTGACGAGGATCTTATGATTCCGGATAAGTCGCTTAGCATCAATCAGGGGGCCATTGTAGTGCTCGGATGGCAGAGTGCAAATGATCCAAAGAGTTTTACAAATGCAGTGCTTCAGGCCTTGTGCAAGGAATTTGGATTTGACCTGGATACTCCGTTTGAAAAGTATAGTAAAGATGTTCACGATATTCTTATTTATGGAACAGGCGGAATATCAGTTCCTGTTCATTATAGAGGACAGAGGGGCGTGGGCACATATGATATTGCATTTGAAGGTCTTGTTAAGTCGGTTGAGCGAAGATACAGGGAGACAGGCGGAGAGTCGACAAAAGCAGAGTATGAGTCATATATGAGAATAACGCCTTGTCCATGTTGTCACGGACAGAGACTTAAAGCTGAATCATTGGCAGTGACTGTGGCCGACAAGAATATTTTTGAAATGACAGATATGCCAATCAGAGATCTGATTCAATTCTTGGCAGAGGCAAAACTCTCCGATAGTCAGATGAGAATTGGTTCAGAGATTTTGAAAGAAATAAAAGGCAGACTTAGTTTCCTTAATGATGTTGGACTCGATTATCTCAGCCTGTCTCGTGCGACTGGTACACTGTCAGGCGGTGAGGCACAGCGTATCAGACTGGCTACTCAGATTGGTTCCGGCTTGGTTGGAGTTGCATACATTCTTGATGAGCCAAGTATCGGTCTGCATCAGAATGATAATGACAAGTTACTTGCTACGCTGAAGCATCTGAGAGATTTGGGAAATACACTGATAGTGGTTGAGCATGATGAGGATACGATGCGTGAAGCAGATTGCGTAGTGGATATAGGCCCTGGAGCAGGTGAGCATGGCGGCGAGGTTGTTGCAGTTGGAACAGCTGAACAAATTATGAAATGCAAGAATTCCATTACGGGCAAATATTTAAAGGGTGAATTGTCCATTCCGGTACCGGAAAAGAGAAGGACACCAAAAGGATATATCAAGATAGTTGGGGCTAAGGAGAACAATCTGAAGGATATTGACGTTGAGATTCCACTTGGAGTTCTTACAGTTGTTACAGGTGTGTCAGGCTCAGGAAAGAGTTCCCTTATAAATGAGATTCTTCACAAGTCACTGGCAAAGCAGCTCAACAGAGCGAGAGTGATTCCCGGAAAACATAAGAAGATAGAAGGCGTTGAGCAGCTGGACAAGATTATTGATATAGATCAATCGCCTATCGGAAGGACTCCGCGTTCTAACCCTGCTACCTACACAGGAATGTTTGATATTATAAGGGATTTGTTTGCATCTACAGTCGATGCGAAGGAGCGAGGATACAAGAAAGGGCGTTTTAGTTTCAATATAAAGGGTGGCCGTTGTGAGGCATGTAGCGGTGACGGTATCAAGAAAGTTGAGATGCATTTTCTTCCGGATGTGTATGTTCCTTGTGAAGTATGTGAAGGAAAGAGATATAACAGAGAAACACTTGAGGTCAAATATAAAGGCAAGAACATATATGATGTGCTTGAGATGACAGTGGAAGAGGCGCTTGATTTCTTTAAGAATGTTGAGAAAGTCAGAAATAAGGTGCAGACTCTTTATGATGTTGGACTTGGATATGTTAAATTAGGACAACCATCCACACAGCTCTCAGGTGGCGAGGCACAGCGAGTTAAGCTTGCAACAGAGCTTAGCCGTAGAAGTACAGGAAAGACTATTTACGTACTAGATGAGCCAACTACAGGACTTCATTTCGCAGATGTGCACAAGCTGGTTGAGATTCTCCACAGACTGGTAGATGAAGGCAATACAGTAGTGGTTATTGAGCACAATCTTGATGTGATAAAGGTTGCAGACCACATTATCGATATGGGACCTGAGGGCGGTGACCGCGGAGGTACTGTTGTGGTACAGGGAACTCCTGAGGAAGTTGCAAAACACAAGACTAGCTACACTGCAAAGTATGTTAAGCAGAAGCTCGATGAGGCCAAGAAGCAAAAATAAACAAGGTTAAGATGTTTGCATTTCTTGATTTACAAGTCGTCCAATTAATGAAGAAGCAAAGACTATTAAAAATACAATTGCCTGTAGAAGAAGATATTCTTTGTTTTCTGTTATTATAAAAAACAAAAATAAAAAGAAACTAATCAAAATAGTGATGTATGTTCTGCTGATAAAAACACGGTTTTTATCAGCAGTTACTATTTTATTAGGATGATTTACAGGACCAATAAATAATAAAAGAATTGCGAAAACAATGTAAATAATAGCAGATATTATAATAGGCAATTCTATATACTTAACAATTAGTAAAGAAGAAATAAGAACAATACATGAAGCTAAAAAACATTTTAAATATGTATTTAAATGAAAACCTCCGCCGAAAGAACGAAGGGGAATGAAAAAAAGAAAGAAATATAGACATTCAGGCAACATCTTTAAATATAATCCTATCGCTATACTGCACAATACATTAGCAAATAATTCCAAGAAACATTGGAAGCCATAGTTATAAACATCTATCATATCTTCAGTTATTATATTCTTTGATAAAAGGTATTGCGACAGTATTTTGGCTAAGTTTTCCATAGTTTTCCATAACCCTCCATATCTATTATATGCCAAACATAACGATGGTAACTTGAAATGTATTGTTGTTATCAGTGATTTCCATCTGTCCATTGTAATGTGAAACTGCATGTTGGACTGACGAAAGCCCAAGCCCATGATAATAATTATCTCTCTTTGTTGTTAGATATTTTCCGTTTCTATTTTTCCTGAGTTTTTTCTCATAATTATTTTTCATATTTAGCTGTAGTACATTTTTTGAATATGATAAATTTAAATCTATATAAGGATCTTCGTCTGAAACTTCAGAACATGCTTCCATAGCATTATCGATAAGATTTCCAATGATAATAGCTAAGTGACCACTTTCAAATGGGAGAGAAGATGGTACTAATACATCTGCATTGAGAGCAATGCCTTTTTTCTTTGCTAAAATAAATGAGTAATTAACCAAAGAGTCAATAACGATGTTTCCGCTGTGTAAAATCCCATCAGCCTGATTATCCATACTAATATCTAATAGGTTCGAAATATATTTTTCTGCGTCATTTACTTTATTTGCCTGAATCATGCCTAATAAACTTATAAGATAACCTTTGATATCATGGCGAAATTTACGAATTTCAAAATAAAATGTTTCCCGCTCAACAGCTTGATGTGTGCATAAATCAAGCTGTTGAGAATATAATCTGTTTTGTTCTCTTAATTCAGCATTTTTGCATATCCAATCATATATTTCGAAAATAACGTAATTAGATATAATTAATAAAAAACTGGCAGATGCAGAAAATATCGCATAATTATTATGTTTGCCAGAAATAAGAAATAAATTATGTATGATAAAAATGCTACTGACAGGAATTATCAAAATACTTAAAAAATATGGTAATGGTATTTCCGAGTAAAAAGTGTGATTGATAAATTTATTGATAATAACGTATAAAAGGATCATACATAATTGAGATAAGAAACTGCCGGCAATCTGAAGTGTATTCTCATCTATATTTGCAACGGTAAGAAGCATCATTACGATAACCTCAAGCATCATCCATATTGCGGATATTATTATTGTAAAGATACAACGTTGCATCAAATTTGTTTTTCGTACAGTTGTACTAATGATAAAAATAAACAGTATATTTCCAAGCAACTGTACATGTGGAGGAAGAATTATACCAATTACACTTAAAGAAAGAAATGTATAGTATAAAATCCATTTAAAATAGTTAATAAATTTCCGTTCTCCTTCTCCCAAAATAATTATTTTATATTTTTGTAAAATAAGAAGTTGAAGAAAAGGGAAGAGCAGATTGAGAATAATTTCTAAATGGGAAATCATTTTTCAACAACCACCTTTCCACCAGCTATTTTACAAAGCATACTTCTAACTTTTTTTTGTCGGTCTTCACTAATCTTTAATTCGATGTTATATCCATTATGAAAAATTGTTACATTATAAAAATCCATCTGGATAATATAATCATAGTTCACCAAAAATGACTGATGAATTCGTAAAAAATAGTGACGACATGTAGACAGTTCATTTTCAATATCATTAAGTTTTCCATAAAAACGTTGAACAGTGCCGTCTTTCAAGTGAATGTATATAACTCTATTACTACTTTCAAAGTAAACGATATCTTTTACGACTACTTTTTGTATGTTTTTATTGTATTTAAATTGAAAGAATACTTCTGTTTCAGTTATGCGTTCACACGCATCTCTGAAGTATCGTGAGAATTGTTCATAATTAAGAGGTTTTGATAGAAAACGAAATGGTTCAACCTCAAACAGTTCTTTTAAATATGCATCATAACTTGATACATAGATTAACAAAGTTGTTCTGTCAATTTCACGAATTCGTTTGGCGGCAGTTATTCCATCAACTTGTTTCATTTCAATATCAATAAATATTATTTCGTAGTGGGAATTATTTTGAATACTACATAATAGCGTTTTTCCGTCTGAAAAAACATCTGTTTCGACGCGAAGTCCTAACTTTTGACTTTCTTTAAGAATTAAAGTCTCAAACCTCCCAGAAAAAGTAGGATCGTCATCGCAAATTGCTATTCTTAGCATATTTTAACACTCCCTTTGTATTAAGATTTTCATCCTTGTGAGTTTTTTCATAGTCACACTCTTCTTGAACTTTTTCTAAACACTCAAGAATGCATTTAATTGTTTTTTTGTTAATATCGGATAAATTATGATAACGAAGAAGAATATCATAATATTTTTCTAATTCGTTATTTGGTTGATATTTGTTATCGTAAATGTGCTTAGTATCAGCAATTCCAAGAATGTAATCGGTACTTACATTAAATTTAAGTGAAATTTTAATGAGTAAATCAGAGGGAATGGAATATGTTGATGTTTCCATTCTGCTTATTGTCTGTTGTGTAGTACCAATTTTTGTTGCAAGTTCTTCTTGGGAAATATTTAGACTATTACGCAATTCACGAATGCGATTATTTGTCATGTGTAAAACCCCTTTCTGCTTGTATTTTTACATACATAATTACAATAATCCAACAAATATTTGATGTAATTGTGAACACATATATGAGTAAAACAAAAAAAAAAGCCCAAAATATGGGGGAATCTTACGAGATATATCGTAAATTCAACATTTAAAATATTTTTAAAAATAAATAATATATAATGTTTCGAAAAGAAAATGGGGAGGTTTTTTAATGTTAAGAAGTAAAAAGAATAATGGGGTTGCGGTTATTTTGGAAAAGGTTGCGCGTAATTCGGTGAAGGCTGCAAATGATAGCAGATGTATGTATTGTTTTCATCAGCCAAAACAGCCAAAAAATATCGAAAAAATATTCAAGTAGCATAATACAGAAAAGATGCCATGCGTATAATTGGGAAATATACGTATGGCTGTTTTTTTGAAAATCTTTAAGATTTCCACATAATTACTTGATACGATTAGAAAAAAGAAAGGGTGAAATTTATTATGAGTACAATATTAAAGACAACAGATTTGTGTAAAAAATTTAAAAATCAGAATGCTGTAGATTGTGTATCATTAAATATCAAGAAAAATACAGTGTATGGTTTGCTAGGGCCTAATGGAGCAGGTAAATCAACTATATTAAAAATGATTTCCGGAATATTAAAACCGACATCCGGCAATATAGAAATCAATAATCATGAGTGGAGCCGAAACGATCTTAAGAATATCGGAGCATTAATTGAAATGCCACCTCTATATGATAATCTGACAGCTTATGAAAATCTTAATGTGAGAGCGTTAGCACTTAATATTCCAAAAGAGCGAATTGGCGAGGTATTAGAGACAGTTCAGCTCACGGATACAGGAAAAAAGAAGGCAGGACAGTTTTCGTTAGGAATGAAACAAAGACTTGGAATTGCACTTGCATTATTGGCACAACCGGAAATATTAATTCTTGACGAGCCTACAAATGGATTAGATCCAATAGGTATTCAGGAATTAAGAAATTTGATTCGCTCATTCCCGGAAAAAGGGATTAGTGTTATTTTATCAAGTCATATTTTATCCGAAGTAGTGCAGATAGCGGATTACATCGGTATTATTTCCGAAGGAAAACTTGAATATGAGAATAAGATTGATAAAGATGAAGATTTGGAAAAAGTATTTATGGATGTAGTTTCAAAAAGTTATGGGAGGTAATAAATAATGGTTAGTATGATTTGTTCTGAATTGATGAAGATGAGGCACACATTCTCATTGAAAATAGTAGTTGGTTTTCCGATATTGACAGTGATAATTGGCTATTTGCTAAGCGGGACATCCGCACAGTATGCAGCGTATAACTGGTGGTATGTGGCAATGTTACCTATCACACTATCTATTATATCTGTCAACATAATTATTAGAGAAAAAAACACAGGATATCAAAATGTGTTATGTTTGGGAAACTCGTTAAAGAAGGTGTACTTTTCTAAAGTAATGGCAATTGCAGTATTATTGTTTGTTTCCAATATGGTAATTTGGATTGGATGCATGATTCTTGGAATAATAACTAAAGTGAATATTACTCCTCAGGATGGTTTGCGTGGAACAGTACTTCTAATACTTTCGTTTTTGTGGCAGATTCCGGTTATTATGTTTTGGGCAAAGAAAATAGGTTATTTACCTGCAATAATGGTTTCTTTTGGAATGAATGAGATACTGTCATTTATTGGAACTGAGAAAAATTGGTTTTTATTTAATCCATATGCAATTCCTGCACGAATTGTAGGACCGTATTTTCACTTACATCAAAACGGATTGACGTTGGAGAGTGGTTCTTTTTTATTAGATAAATCTGTAGTATTGCCGGCAACAGGACTCAGTTTGTTATTGGGAATTTTTTTGTTATTAATAACAATGAATTTCTTTGCAAGGGGTGAAAATAATGTGTGAGTTATCTAATTATTTGAAAAGCGACATATACAAAATACGTCGTTCATTATTTTATTGGTTACATTTAATATTTCCATTATGTGGAATGGGATTGATGGTGCTTTTTGCTTTATTTTCAAAAGCAAATTATATTGTTAAGTTTGCAGCTTTTTTTCAACTTTTTGCCATTGCATATCCATTTGTGATAGGTGTAGTGTGTGAAAATATAGTGGATCAGGAAGCGAGAGCCGGACATTGTCAAAATATGTTGATGCTTGCAGACAGGAAAAAAGCAATAATATCAAAATTTCTGATTTTGATTTCCTGCGGATTTTTATCATTATTTACTTCTGCGCTATTATATGAGCTGCTATTGAACCACATTTTACCAAATACTCAATTGAGTATAGTTCTATTTCTAAAACCGGTAATTATTCTTTGGGGTAGTAATCTTATGATTTATGCATTGCATCTGATAATTGCATTTCAATTCGGAAAGAATGCCTGTATAGGAGTTGGAGTTGTCGGAAGTCTTTTGACGGCTCTAATGCAGACTGATTTGGGAACCGGATTGTGGTTTTTGTTACCACATGGAATTGGGATAAGACTCACAGAAGCCTCATTAAATTCATTTTTCATAAATGATTTTGTTTTAGAAAAAGAGGTAAAATTAGGTTATATTTCTGCTATAATGATGACAGTGTTCTGTGTAGTGGGAATGATAATATGGTTTTCTTTTTACGGAGGACAAAATACAACAGACTGATATATTGGGTTGCAAGGGTTTTAGAAAATGAGGTGATGGTATTGGCACGAATATTAGTGGTTGACGATGATGCTGCAATGTTGCAGCTGATAAAGAGAGTACTTGAAAAAGATCAGCATTTAGTGTTTTTGGAATCAAAAGCTAAAGGAGTTTTGGAAAAGGACTTTACAAAGTTTGATCTGATTTTATTGGATGTTATGATGCCTGACATGGATGGATTTGAAGTGTGCAGCGAGATTCGATCAAATGTAGACTGCCCGATTATATTTCTTACTGCAAAAACACAGGAAGCTGATATTGTGAGGGGGCTTGGACTGGGAGGCGATGACTATATTACAAAGCCTTTTGGGACAACAGAACTTCGCGCACGTGTTAATGCTCATTTACGTCGTGACAAGAGAGAAAAAAAATTTTCTGTATGTATATCAGGTGTAACTTTTCAGCTTAAAGCAAAAGAAGTTGCAGTGAATTCGGAAAAGTTACAACTTACAAAGAGCGAATATGAAATATGTGAGTATCTTGCATTACATAAAGGACAGGTTTTTTCGCGAGAGCAAATATATGAGGCGGTTTTTGGACTCGATGGAGAGAGCGATGAATCAGTCATAGCAACACATGTAAAAAATATCCGAAGTAAAATGACGATGTTTGGAATATCTCCAATAGAAACAGTTTGGGGGGTAGGATACAAATGGGGGTAAAAAGAATACGTGTTATTTTTTTGAATTATATTGTAATGATTTCTCTTGGAATTGCATTGGTATTTGCATTAAACTTAGGTGGTTATTTGATATGTGAACAAAAGGGAGTTATATTATCTGCTACAGACATAGAACATCAGGTATCAGAAATAGCCAAGGAAATAAAAAAATCCAATGTGATAGATGTTAAAGAAATCCCTTCATTTTGTGAATATGCAATTTTTTCTGAAAGCGGGGAATATCAATCTGGTTCATTAAATCAAGATAAAGCTCTGGAAATATGGGACAACTGTCTGAAAAAGAAGAGTGATGGGAAATATCATATAGAGGTTATAAAAAATGACAGCCAGGTATTGATATTGAGATATAGGATTACCGCTCAGTTTGAGAATGGAACGATTAGAAAAATTGTCCCAACCACGGATTTACCTTTGATTATTGTTGTGATGTTGGAGATAATAATTCTATTGATTGTAACGTCACATTGTTTTGGAAAGAATATTGATAAAAAAATTGATAAATTATTGACAGTAACCCGTAGAATTGAGGAACAAGATTTAGACTTTCAAATTGAAAGTTGTGGTATTTACGAGGTTGACAGAGCGTTAGATGCATTGGAACATATGAAGAATGAGTTGAAAAAATCATTAGACAGACAATGGCAGGCAGATAAAATGCAGTGTGATCAGATCTCAGCACTTGCTCATGATATAAAAACGCCACTTACGATAATACGGGGGAATTCAGAACTATTGAGTGAAACATCACTGTCAGAGGAACAGAGAGAATGTGTGAAATATGTTGAAGCCAGCGTTAAACAGATACAAAATTACATAACGTCATTAATTGATATTTCAAAGATTAAGAACAACTATATGGTTAATAGACAAAGTGTTGCCATAGACGAATTGTTGCAAACAATAAAAGTGCAGACGGAAGGTTTGTGTATAGTTAAAAAAATAAAATTGGATTGGCAGGAAAATTATTTAAAAAAACAGGCAATATTGGATGGTGAGCAATTTGTAAGGGCGATTATGAATGTAATTTCAAATGCAGTAGAATATGCACCCGAGAAATCAAGTATATTATTTCAAGCATTTGAAGTTGAGGACAATTTGATAATAACTGTATGTGATCAGGGAAGTGGTTTTTCACCCGAAGTATTAAAACATGGAACAGAGCAATTTTATATGGATGAGGAGAGTCGAACATCCGGTTCTCATTATGGAATAGGTCTTTACTACACAAATCTTGTTGTTAATCAACATGGAGGGAATCTGTTGTTAGAAAATCTGTCAGCGAGCGGTGGAGCAAAAGTCACAATGAAATTTAATATATAAAAAGCAAAAGGGCGATTAAAATCGTCCTTTTGCTGCGTTTATGGAAAAAATTACCGAAAATCTAGAAAAAATTACATGAAAAAAAAGAGCTTCAATTTTTGTGATAATTTTTATTTGTTGCTACATAACAAAAGAAGAATTGCAATTAAGAAACTGTTATTAGTGATTAGTGTATGAAAGGAGGAAAAGTAAAATGCCAAAATTTGATGATTTTGATTTAGATGTTAAATCAACAGCAAGTAAATCAGGAGATGTAAATGCTAAAGTTACAAGCTATTCATTATGCACACCTGGAACTTGTAATTCAAAATGTAAACCAACTGCATGGTTGTGTTCAGATGTATGTATTACAAAAACGTGTCTTACATGCGTATAATAATGCATTTATATAAATATGATGGAAGGAGATAATGAAAAATGCCAAAATTTGATGATTTTGATTTAGATGTTAAATCAACAAAGGTTAGCGCTTCAAAGGATAAAAATGCAAAAATTTTAAGCGTTTCACTTTGCACACCTGGTACATGTTGGCAGACATGTGGCGGACAGTCAACTTTAATTTCAAATTGTTGTCTTGGTAGTGTTGCTTGTTCTTTAAATAGTAGCTGCAGATAGTTGATAATATCTAAAAACATATATATGAGAGGCTATTGTCCTTATTGATATAAATCTTCATATTATTGGGTGAGGTGATTATATTTTATGACAATAGTCTCTTTTTAATAAAACACAGTATTGATATTCGATTAGTCAAGATAAAAGGAAAGGATATAAGATGTTTTGCATAGCATCTTACAGAGCAATATGAGAAATGAAAATAATCTATACCACAATATAGAAAAATATATGATAAGAGCACCGTTTTTTTCAGTTGAAGATTACAGGAGGTTTTTATCAGAAAATACAGAGAATGATAATATTGATAAATTTATTATTGAGTTGTGCAATAATGCTGTATTTCGAGAGGCAATACTGGCAGCAAGTGAAAATCTACACAGTAAAATAGACGATTATATATCCGGTAAGATGAGTGAAACAAAAAAGAGAAATGATTTTCGCCTGTCTATTTTGAAATATTATATTAGAATGAGCTCAAGAACAACTCCCTTCGGTTTATTTTCGTTTGTAGGAATGGGAGAGGTGGGAGAAAAGAATACTGACAAAAAAATATGTTTAGGAAAGAACAATAAAAAAGCCAGACCGGATTTTGAATGGCTCATGAAGGTTGTTAAAGATTATGAAGAAAAATATCGTAAATACGTTCAATATATAACAAATGCAATTGTAACAGAAAAGGGAGACAGAATAAATCTGCCTTATAACACAGGGGGAACAGATGAAGAAATCAGTTTGAGAAATTCAAAACCGGTGCAGATACTGGTTGAATTGTGTAAGGGAGAATACAAGAGTTATGAAGAAATGATAGATGCATTAAAAAAAGAATACCCTACAGTTTCTGATGAAAAAATAGAGGCTATTATTAAGGAACTTATCGAGAAGGAAGTAGTAATATCTAATTTACGCCCGTCACTTACAAGTGATGATCAGATGGTTTATGTAATAAATCAGCTGAAGAATGTTAAGGCGGCAGAAAAAGAATTGGTCGAATTAGAAAAAATAAATAGTGATATTAATACATATAATCAGCTAATGATAGGTGAAGGGGAGAATTTGTTAGCCAAAATACTTCGCGAGATGAAAGACATGATGGAATCATCAAGTTATCTGCAAATTGATACTATGACTGAAATAGATAATAACTCAATAAAAGGCATAGACGGTAAAGAGTTAAACGATTATGCAGATTTCTTTTTTGCTTTTTCTCAGAACAAAGAAAAGAAAAATAACATTTACGATGAATATAGGATAGATTTCATTGAAAAATATGGGGAAGACAGAGAAGTATTATTAACTGAAATGTTGGATAATGATTTTGGAGTTGGCGCACCATATTCATATATGCACCCGACGGCATCCAGAGGCAGGATGGGAGTTCAAAATGAAGACGACGAAATGTGCTCAGAGTATTTTTTGAGAAAATTACAGGAATCCTGCAAAAATAATGAACCAATAAATATTGAAGAGGATTTTGTTGAAAAGTTAATGGAGCATGAAAAAATACTTATAAAGGATTTGCCACTCTCTTTAGAACTTAATTTTATGTGTAAAGAAAATGAGGGACAAATGCTCTATTACCTAGGACCAAATGTGGGCTCTACCGGCGCAGGAAAAACATTTGGACGTTTTACTCACATAGTACAAGATTACAGAGAATTATGCGATCAAATAGATGAGGAAGAGAATAAATTAATATATGATAATACAATTATTTGTGAATTATCATATATTCCTCAAAAAGTAAGATATGCCAACGTGACAAGAAATTATAACAATAGGGCATATGAAATGTCATTTTTCTATAGAGATATTAATTCAGAAAAACAATTTATTTCTATTGATGATATATATGTCGGTATTGAAAATAACAGATTTTATCTGAAAAGCAGAAAACTAAATAAGAGAGTTATATTCAAGACAAATAACATGCTGAACATAATGGGAGATGCGAATATTATAAGATTCCTGAAAGAGATTGAGCAGGATGAATATGTAGAATGGAACGACTTTCCATGGAAAAGATTGTTCAAAAATCTCACATATGTTCCGGAAATCAGATATAGAAATTTAATTCTTTCCACAGAAATGTGGAGAATGAAGAAGGAAGATATAGCTGAGAATAACAAATATGAGGACTTTGAAGAGGGATTAAGTAATTACATAAATAAATACAATGTACCTCAGTTTGTTTATGTTTCAGAGAGCGATAACAGATTATTGTTGGATTTGCAAAACCAGTGGTGTAGAAAAATACTATATAAAATAATAAAGACAGAAAAGAATATTATTCTAAATGCGGTTGAGAAAGGGAATGAATTAATAGAAGATAAAGGAGAAAAATTACACAATTGTGAAATAGTAGTTCCGTATATCCGTAATAATTTCAATGATGAAAGCATAACGAATAGTGTTCAGGAGGTTAATGCCAGCGGAGTAAAAACACAAAAAATACTCGATGTTGCAATGGACTACAGATATAAAATGTTAGGTAGCGATTGGTTTTATGTGAAAATATATGGAGTCGATGCGTGGCAGGAAAACATAATAATATACTATATTTCTCAATTTGCCGATGTGTTATTGCAGGAAGGCATAATAGATAAATACTTTTTCATGAGGTACACAGATCCACAATTTCATATCAGATTGAGATTCCATGGAAAAGACATTTCAAATAATAGTGAGAAAATAATTAAATGGTTAAATCAAATGTTCGCAGAAAAAATAATTTCTCATTTTGAAATTGGATGTTACGAAAGAGAAATAGAGAGATATGGCGGAGTGCATGGAATAGAGATTGCAGAAGACATCTTTTATATAGATAGCAGGGTGACAGAGAAGTTACTTTTACTTATGAAGGACAAAGAAATATCTTTCGAAAAAGAACTTATAGGTGTAATCTCAGCTATTTTTTACATGAAGCAATTTGGATGGAGTTTTAGCAGGCAGTTGGAATGGTTAAACAGTTTTATTGGAAAAGACGACTATAAATCCGAGCATAAAAAGGTGCGTAAAGAATACGAGGAGATATGTAATGACAGAAATGAATGGTATAGCCTTGTTCACAAAGATGGAGGAAAGGAGTTACATGATTTGTTTTCAGCCAGAGAGGGTTTTGTGAATAAGTATAGACAGGCTATACAGAAAAATAAGATTACAACATCGGAGGAAACCATTGTCGGAAGCTTAATTCACCTGTCATTTAATAGATTGTTTGGTATAGATAGAGAGTTTGAAAAGAAAATAATGTCTTTAACAAGACATACTCTTTATTCTCTTAAGTATATAAAGCAGAAGGAGAATGCAATTGAGTAGTAAGATGAAAAAGGTAATGAAGGATTTGGGATATTTCCCCGATACAATAAAGCTGATATGCAGATATGACAAAAAGCATTTTTTTATAGTCATAGTTTTATGTTTAATTATCGGAATAGTTCCATCTGTATCTTTACTTCTGTCGCAGCAAATGATTAATGGAATATCAGCAGGGAAAAATCTGACAATAGTATTTATATATTTGGTGTTTTATGTTTTAGTAAGTCTGTTGTCAGAATACTTGGGATGTTTTAAGAACTACACTGAAACCTATCTTCAAAATAATGTCAATTACGGTCTGAACTGTATGGTGATGGAAAAGTGTAAAAAATTATCTCTGATGGATTTTGAAAATTCTGTTACATATGATAAATTACAGAGAATTCAGAGTGAGATAAGTTTTAAGCCTTACCAGATGTTGCAGTTGATATTGGGGATTATAAGTACAGCAGCTACTTTAATTTCCTCAATTACCATTTTGATATTATGGAAGCCGTGGTGTGCGGTATTTTTAATTATTATTCCTGTATTGAGTTCATTATATTACATTAATCTTGGAAGGACAGAATTTGAATATAAACTTGAAAGAACTTCAAGTGGAAGAAGAAGTTGGTATATAAGCAGATTGTTAACGACAGATAGTTCCATAAAAGAGGTGAAAATCTTTAAATTATCAGATTACTTAATTGATGAGTATAAAAAGATTAATAAAAGATTTATCAAACAGGATGTTGATTATACGAAAAAGCATTCGATATTTGATGTGATTCACGAGACTATTCTTCACTTTTGCAGTTGCATTGTAGTTGTTTTTGCAATTATATCAGCATATAGCAAAGAGATAATGATAGGAAATGTTGTTACATATATCCGTTCCATAAGTATGGTTGAAAGTTGTTGCACATCTCTTTTAAGCAATATCTATTCCCTATACAGTAACAGTTTATACTTAAAAGAATTATTTGAATTCTTTGAACTCCCTGAAAGTGTGGAAGAGAAACGATGTGAAAGTAAAAAAATTGACTGCATAGAAGAAATCAGTTTTAAAAATGTCGGCTTTAAATACAGACAGGGCAAAATCGCACTGCGCAATATTAATCTGAGTATGAAAAGGGGAGAAAAAATAGCTGTAGTGGGACTGAATGGAGCAGGTAAGACTACATTAATTAAACTATTGACATGCCTGTATCCAGTGCAGGATGGCGAAATACGGATTAATAATCAAAATATTTCTGATTTCTCCGCAACGGAAATCAGAAATAATATAAGTGTTTTGTTCCAGGATTATGTTAAATATGAAATGAGCCTGAGAAATAATGTGGGATTTGGCGATGTAAATAAAATAAATGATAATGATGAATTGAATAATGCCATAAGTCATGTGGGGCTTCAAGGCATGTTTCCTAACGGTTTAGATACTCAATTGGGACTTTGGTTTAATGAAGGAATAGGTCTTTCCGGTGGTCAATGGCAGAGAATTGCCATAGCAAGGATGATGGTAAAGAAGAGTTCTGTGTATATTTTAGATGAACCAAATGCAGCTCTTGATCCAATTGCATTTAATAAAATATTAAAAGAGTTTTTTGAATATGCAAAAGATGATTTGTGTATTTTTATTACACATAAAATGTCGTCTGTTCATTATGCCGATAGGATAATATTAATGAAAGACGGCTACATTATTGGGGATGGAAATCATGAAGCATTGTACAGAGATAACGAGTATTACAAAGAATTGTATGACAAGGAGATGAATAATAATTGAGTGCTAAAATTGAAAAAATAAAAGAGATAGCTAACAGATTATCAGATTATAAATATGTATTGAAAATAGCAGATTCTCCTGATAACAGGCAGAATATGATGGGAGATTTTATATCAGTATATGGAGAGCCGACGCTTAGCCATGGGTTGCCTGCAATATGTATGCTTTATTCAGAATTATACTATCAAAATCCGGATGAAGGATGGGATTTCAAAGCACATGAATATTTAAAAATGTTGCAGAAGAATATGGAAAACGGAGAGGTATCTGATTTATCCATGTTCAGCGGATATGCAGGTATTGGATTAACCGTAAATTGCCTGTCAAAAAATGGTGAGAGATATTCTAAATTGAAACAACATATCAACAACATGATTCGTGATAATATGGATGATTATCTTAAAGAATTGTATGGAAGCGAATATAGCTTTATGAGGGATTATGACGTAATTTCCGGTCTTTCAGGAATACTATCATATACTATTTTGGAAAGCGATTTGGCTGATGTTAATAAAAGCATTGGGGAATACCTGGTATTCAGGTGCAAATCTATTCAGTATAAAAATATTAAAATACATGGTTTGTATATTCCGAAAGACAATCAATTCCTTGAACAGGATAGAGAAAACTATCCTGAAGGAAATTATAATTTGGGATTATCACATGGTATACCGGGAGTATTGATAGCATTGTGTATGCTAAAAAAACATAAGTATAAAATAGAATTTCTTGATGAAGCAATTGAATCATGTGCAACATTACTTTACAAATATATCAGTAAAGAAGAGAAACGTTGGATTGGATTTCTAAGTATGGAAGATTATTTGGAAGGAGAGGTTAATGATAGCAGAACGCGAGATGCATGGTGCTACGGAAGTCCCGGTGTAAGTTATGCATTGTGCGTAGCCGGAAAGTTGTTGCAAAACGAAGAATATTGTAATTTGGCAATAGCAGTTATGAAAAATATGATTGGTAATATAAAAGGTTTATTTTCACCATCGTTCTGTCATGGATACATTGGAGTTGCATATATATATTGGAGATTATATGAGATAACCGGTATGAGTGATTTCAAAGAATATGCTGAAATATTGTCGGATAAGGTATGGGAGTTTTATAGTGAAGAACATCCATTTGGATTTGAAGATATTGAAGCTGAAAGTGTGACTCAGCAAGTAGGTTTGTTATCAGGAGTATCTGGAATAATGTTGCCATTATTGGCAATGGAAGGATATAGAAATACTAACTGGAGTAATGCATTTATGCTTGGTGAATTGTAAAATAACATTTGCGCTATTGAGAATTATTCTAAAATAGAGTAAGATTAATGGGTGTTATCAAAATAAATGTAACTATTCAGTCTTTCATAATATTTATTCTTTTATGTGCATGGCTGAATAGTTGCAAATAAATAGCATTATCATTTTAGGAGGAAACAAATGAAGCGCGAATTAGTAATCGTTATTGACTTCGGTGGGCAGTACAATCAGCTCGTAGCACGTCGTGTTCGTGAGTGCAATGTGTACTGTGAGATTTATTCTTATAAAACTGATATTGAAAAGATTAAAGAAATGAATCCGAAGGGTATCATCCTTACAGGTGGACCAAACAGCTGTTATGAAGCCGATTCACCAACATACACAAAGGATTTATTTGAACTTGGCATTCCGGTACTCGGTCTTTGCTATGGAGCACAGCTTATGCAGCATGTTCTTGGTGGTAAGGTTGAGAAGGCAGATGCCAGAGAATATGGAAAAACAGAAGTTATTGTAGACAAGCAATCATCTAAGATTTTCGAGGGTGTTTCACCTAAGACTATCTGTTGGATGAGTCATTTTGATTATATATCACAGATCGCACCTGGATTTGAGATTACATCTCACACAGACAATTGTCCTTGTGCATCTGCAGAGAATGAGAACAAGAAACTTTACGCTATCCAGTTCCATCCGGAAGTACTTCACACACAGGAAGGTACAAAGATGCTCTATAACTTTGTACGTGGAGTTTGTGGATGTGCAGGAGACTGGAGAATGGACTCATTCGTTGAAGAGTCTATTAAAGCAATTCGCGAAAAAGTTGGCGACGGAAAGGTTCTCTGCGCATTATCAGGTGGAGTTGATTCATCTGTTGCAGCAGTTATGCTTTCTAAGGCCATCGGAAAGCAGCTTACATGTGTATTCGTAGACCACGGTCTTCTTCGTAAGAACGAAGGCGACGAAGTTGAAGCAGTATTTGGACCGGAAGGACCATACGACTTGAATTTTATCAGAGTAAACGCACAGGAGAGATACTACAGCAAACTTGCAGGTGTGGAAGATCCTGAGACAAAGAGAAAAATAATCGGAGAAGAATTCATCCGTGTATTTGAAGAAGAAGCAAAGAAAATCGGCGCTGTTGATTTTCTTGTACAGGGAACAATTTATCCGGACGTAGTAGAGAGCGGACTTGGCGGTGAATCAGCCGTAATCAAATCTCACCACAACGTAGGGGGATTACCTGATTACGTAGATTTCAAAGAAATCATCGAGCCACTTAGAGACCTCTTCAAAGATGAGGTAAGAAAAGCCGGACTTGAGATGGGAATTCCGGAATACTTAGTATTCCGTCAGCCATTCCCGGGACCGGGACTTGGAATCAGAATCATCGGTGAAGTAACAGCCGAGAAGGTTCGCATGGTTCAGGATGCAGATGCAATCTACCGCGAAGAGATTGCCAATGCGGGTCTCGACAAAACAATCGGCCAGTATTTCGCAGCCCTCACAAACATGAGAAGCGTTGGAGTAATGGGCGACGAGAGAACATATGATTACGCAATAGCACTCCGTGCAGTAAACACAATCGATTTCATGACAGCAGAGGCTGCTGAGATACCGTTTGATGTGCTTCAGAAGGTAATGAGTAGGATTATTAATGAGGTGCGTGGTGTTAATAGAGTAATGTATGATCTGACGAGCAAGCCACCTGGAACTATTGAATTCGAGTGACCGAACACACGTTCGATTATTCCGATAGATAAAGGCTTTGAGACATATAGGCTTTAAAACATGAAGTCAATATGCAGTAAAGCCCCATAAATAAAGGATTCTTTAAAACTAAGATAGTTTTAAAGAGTCCTTTTTTTAGTGCAAACAGCTAGGAAAAATGGGCATCCTGGCTGTTTTTTTTATGAAGTCCACAGAATAATACCAGGTGGCTTGCCACTTTTTAGAGATGAAGAAAGGGGGGAGTGCCACTCCCTCAAAAAGATAAAAAGAAAGCAATAGAATAATGACATAGACGAAACAAATTAAATTAATTGGAAAATCTGAAAGGAGATTAGGGTTATGTCAGAGAAGTTATATTATACAGCAAAAGAAGTTGCTGAGATGTTAGGAATTT
>JAILRH010000121.1 GCA_024698345.1 Lachnospiraceae bacterium
AATATTCTAATTTAAGCAATATTCTAATTTAAGCAATATTCTAATTTAAGCAATATTCTAATTTAAGCAATATTCTAATTTAAGCAATATTCTAATTTAAGCAATATTCTAACTACATCTAAGATTATATACTATAAACAAAAGATATTATAGTCCTCCTTTTTTATATCTCAAAAAAATAACACCTTTTTTTCATTTTCATGACACAAATCATCATATCACGTAACAAACAAGTAACATTGTTGCAAGCACAACAAGATTAAAGACTGAAAATCTCAATAAATACTTCCATTTTATATTGTTATTTTCTCTTGCAACCTGCCTGAAAGATATAAGGCTTGCCATGGATGCTATAATGGTCCCAAAGCCCGCGATGTCCAGGCCAACAATCAGTTTTCCAACATTGTCAGTAAAATCTGACAGCAACAAAGCTGCAGGCACATTGCTGATAAACTGGCTTAACAAAACAGAAATCAGTATTTCACTTCCGTCAACAAGTTTTGACAGTCTGCTATAAAACCACTCTATCCTTCCAACATTTCCAACAAATATAAAGAAAAATACAAACGTTCCCAGCAAGGAATAATCTATTCGTTTCAAAACATCTCTGTCTATGACAAGAATCATTACACCTATAATCAAACCGACCACTCTGTAATCAGCTGCTCGCACAACGGATAATATACACAGAGCAAACATCACAGAGTATATTATCAGTTTATTTTTCTCTATTGTTGTGCCTGAATTGATAAGTCTGTGTTCTAACTGTGCTCTTCCCTGATTTCTGCATAGAACCGTAATTGAAATCATAAGCAGGCAAAATCCCATAATCGAATAGGGCGCCATCAATGCTAAAAATTCTCCCCAAGTCATCCCACTAACACCATACAGATACAGATTCTGGGGATTACCAATAGGTGTCAGCATACTTCCAAGATTAGCCGCAACTGTCTGAAGTATTACTACCGGGATAAATAAATACTCTCCTGTATTTTTATCAAGCTTGCTCAATACCGTAAATGTAAAGGGCACAAATGTAATGAGTGCCACATCATTTGTAATAACCATGCTAAAAAAGAAACATAATGATACCAGAACAAAAACTATATAAGTGATGTTGTTAGACTGAATCAACATTTTTTCAGCAATAAATCCAAATACTCCTATCTTCTTGTATCCTTCCATTACCACCATCAATGAAAACAATATCAGAATAGTTCTGTAATCTATATATTCTAAATACTTTTTGTCCGGCCTAACAAAAAAAGCTGAAATAAAGGCCAGCAGAATTGCTGCTGACAGCACACTCTCCTTTTTTATAAATCCTATAACTTTATTTATAACTATACTATCTACCATTATTTTCCTGATCCAACACGTCTGTATAGATATGCTCTGCATTTTCCGCAAATGCCTCTGTAGAATAATATTTTCTTATCGTATCAGCCGCATTTTCTCCCATCTTTTCTCTATACGCTTCATCTTCAAGCAATTTTTTAAGTTCTTTTTCAAACTCTTCCTGAGTACTGTAAGTAAAACCGTTTACTCCGTTATCCACAACATCATCAAGACAGGCATCCTCCTTACATAATATCGGAAGCCCACAAGCCATCGCCTCAATATATGTAAGTCCCTGAGTCTCGCTTTGCGATGCACTTACAAAAACATCTCCTACTCTATAATACTTTGCTACTTCTTCAGGAGAAACCATACCTGTAAATATTACTCTGTCTTCCAATTTGAGTTTCTTAACTTTTTCTTCTACATGGTGCCTGTAAGGCCCGTCACCCACAATAAGAAGTCTTGGTCCTTCAACTGTATTAAGCATTTCAAGAATCTCTTCTATATTCTTTTCTTTCGCAATTCTTCCAAGGTATACCAGTACACTCTCATCCTTTTGAATACCGAGGTCACTTCTGAGTGAATCCCTATCCGATTCTTCCATTGCAGAATAGATTTCTTTCAATTCAAGACCTGAAGGTACTGTATAAATTGGTTCTTTTACCCCATAGCTTTCCAACAGATCTTTTACCTTGTCTGTCGGCGCAACCACAGCATCCGTTCTAGTGAGCAATTTTCGCGAGAAGAGAGATACCATATATCTTCCAACTCTTCTGCTTGGGGAAAAATAATGCGTAAAATCCTCATATACCGTATGATATGTGTGAACTATTGGTGCATCACATTTTCTCGCTATATATTTTGCAATAATAAATGTGGAAAACTCACATTGACTGTGTATAATATCAGGTTTCCACTCTATTAATTCATTTATTAATTTTCTTGAAAGTGATACTCTTATTCTAGCATTAGGATATATTTTTCCTGCACTAACAGAGCCTATATAAGTAACATTTCCCTCAACATGAGATCTCACATTATTGGATAATGTTACTATTCTTACTTCATGTCCTTTTTCTTCAAGACCGTTTGCCAGATTAATAACAGATGTAACTACACCATTTATTACCGGCTTATACCAGTCCGATGTAATCAATACTTTCATTTTTTCTTCCTTTGTTTGTATTAATAATGTATATCAAACTCTTATATTTATCTTTTATCTGCATCTTATAAAGGTTAGCATATATTCAAAAAACAGACAATTATATTCATCTTCGTTAAAAGATGATATTCAATTTCAAAAACTAGTTATAAAGATATTCATTCGAATTGATAAATTGAAAAATATTTGAGTTATCCGTATTCAGGAATATCTGTTTTGCAACTCTTCTGTTAAGTCCAATTAACTCTCTCAGCCCCATAACTGTATATTCCGAATTTTTGAAATCAAAAATAATCTCAATTGTGGAACCAACAATCCTTTTCTGTTCATCCGTCAATTCTTCTTCAGATTCAACATTTGCCAAAAAATTCAGTCTGGATGCAATTGATGAAATAAATACACTCACTTCATCCATCTCGACGGGAAGTTGTTTTCTTCCTGCAAGTACCTGATCAAGGGTAACGTATTTTTCCTTTTTCTTGCAAAATTCAAAAAACTGTCTGGCTTCGATTTCTCCAATATTACCTGCTATCTTATTTCTCACAACATTTTTTGTGATATCATCGTCAAAATGAAGGATATCACTGACTCTAACCCAGGATCTTGGCGTTGCAAATGTCATGGCATCACTCTCAGGATCATGCGTGTGAAGCGCTGCGGGTTTAAATGTAAGATATGAGATAACCAGCGGATGTACTCCATTGTTGAGGGCATATGTATACTTCCATGTTTCAAAATCCGGTTCGATATAATGAATCTCAAATCTGTCTGCCAACGGACCTGCCAGGTGAATATAGACTCCATCATCATCTTCTCTGTTTCCAAGGGCAATTACAAAAGTTCCCTCCGGTAACTTATACTGACCTATTCTTCTGTCCAATATCAACTGATATGCCGCAACCTGAACTTTTTTGCTGCAGGAAGTAATCTCATCCAGCAACAAAATTGTCTTATTTCCATCTCTCTTTTCGTCCGGAAGTATATCGGGCGACAACCAAATTGTCTTAGTCTTATCTTCATTTGGAAAAATCAGTCCGCTTATTTCAACTTCTGACATTTGGGCAAGACGCAAATCAATCACTTTATAACCATATTTTTGTCCTATCTGCTGAATAAGTTCAGACTTACCAATACCCGGTGCTCCAAGCCCCAAAATTGAGTGTTTTATATTGTGTACTATATTAAATTCAATCGTTTCCGCAAATTCGCTAATATTCATACTTATCTCCACAGTACGCACAAAAAGCGTAACTTTTTATTTATATTATCATTTTCACTTTATTATTATGTTTTTTTATTTCACTTGATTATTATGTTTTATTATTTCACTTGATTATTATGTTTTATTATTTCACTTTATCATGCTAACATTTCACACCATTACTGCAGTTTAACTGATATTCAATACTATCTTATGAACGTAAATATGTTATCTTCCCAAGTTGTTCAGCCTTTTGCCTGTTAGTCAGATTATCTGTCAGTAACACTATTGTCTTTTTTCTCAGATTATGAGGAACCTTATTTTTCTCAAGAATTCCAAAGTATCCATCCGTAAGAACTATCATAGCAACGGGCTTTATCCTGTTTTCTTTAATCCAGTCATATACGCAATTGATATCTGTACCACCAATATGTTTCGGAGTCAATTTATACATTTCCTTATAGTTACGTATATTTCTGTAAACAGTTGTAACCTTTGTATCCCAGTAAGCTATATTAAGTTCACATTTATTGTTTCTGCATATTCTGTATGCCTGAGTATAAAACTCATTCATTGTCTGCTCATTTATAGACCCTGATGAATCAATAAACAGCCACACGCGTTCTAACTTTTCTTCATGGCCGTATCCCGGTGCTATTATTTCCCTGTAAAGATATTTGCGCTCCGGTGTCGAGTATGAAGTCTCATCACTGTCCACTTCACTCAGATACTCAATCAGAAGTTTATCCCATGCTATGGTTTTGGATTCCACAAGCCTCAGCATTTCTCTAGGTATGTAAACAGAATCATTCCTATCCTTGTTTCTCTTGAGAGATTCTTTTATAACCTGCTTTCTCCACACTTCAATCTCTGTTTCCTCTTCTTCACTGAAATCAGATTCAATAACATCATCAGGAACTTCAATGCTTTTTACACCCTGGTACTCCTCATCAAATATTACTTCATTGTCGACAACCATATATCTGTTAAAGAACTGATAGTAAAAATCATCCGCACTTTTTTCCTGTTCATTTGGTCTAAACACTCCCTTTGGCGGTTTTTCCATAGGCATATTGTAATCCTGCAATTGCGGAATCAGTTTCAAAATCATATTATTCACTACGATATCGCAGGCTGTATTCCAAAGAGATGTATCTCTCTCTCCGTGTCTTTTGCAATGTCCAAGCAAAAGATGCAAAACTTCATGAAGAACAACAAAATTGAACTGTCCTTCACTGAGGGAATTCATGTAATCATTGTTATAATAAATGTATTTTCCGTCTGTTGCCGCTGTACCTATATCACCACGTTCAACAAACTTTACTTTCATAATAATATCGCCGTAAAACGGATTGTTACGTAGCATATTCACTTTAAATTTGCTAAATTTTTCTTCTACATTCATCCCTTTTCAGCTCCGTTCCACAAAAGTTTTTCTTATATCATTGACAGCAGATAATACTTTTTCATGATTTCTTCCTTGACTGTCATGTCATCTAAAGGATTTCCGTCTTCATCAAAAATATCCCAAAGTTCTTTTATATATTCTTCTTCATTCTTTTTGTACAGATAATTTCTTGAATAGAGATAGTATTGCACTCCCTTATACTGTAACTTTTCTACCGACTGCCAAAATGCATGGGCAAGTTCAATTGAAAAATTAACAATAATCTTGTCTCTGTCCATCTTATTTTCATTGGGATTGAAATGAATTACTGCTGCCTTGCTCACTTCAATAATCTGTTTAGCCCTGAGCCAGTAGTCATTCATATCGTCAGCCTCAATACTGTAAGGCGTAGTCTTTTTACCAATTATAATATCTTTGACACTCTCATATTCATCAGTGATATTACTATCAGAAAACATAATAACTCCGGAAATAACATCCTCAGCCTCACCAACCAGAAACAGTCTCTCAATTCCGCCTCTGATTTCCTGCTCATTCCAATTAGAGTATCCCTCATCGATCATCATATTTTCCAAGGTTCCAGTCAGTCTGGAAAAAGTGTTTGCCATTACATAGGCTTCACCGTTTACATCATATCTGATATTAGAATACAATTCTTTGTATTCATCATCCTTAAGTCGCATGCCCATCTTAATGAGTTTCAGTTTGCCATCACCTTTAAACACTCCGTCATAAGACTGCACAACCGATGGCGGTATAGTAATCTTTTCAAGATTAGGCAAATTGGAGAAGGCACAGTATTTAACTATTTCCACTCCGGGTTCAATAGTTATTTCCTTTACTATATCACTGTCCGAAAATGCATATCTTCCTATTCTGACAATCTTTTGGCCTTCGCCTGTATATGCCGGAACAACAACTTTTTCACTTTGAACGTTGTAGGTGATAAGAGTCCTGTCGGCCACCGCCATATTTTCATCAAAAAATATATCCATACTTATTTAGCCCCGTCTCTGTTCATCTTGTTTTTTATCTTTTTGATCGTGTCGAGAATAACTATATCCTTATCCAAAGTCCCCTGTTCCTTCAGTTCCATTAATTCGTCATATCCGTTCATGGCTATGTCTATAATGTCCAAAAGTCTTCTGTCTTCTTTGTCATACCTCACACGTTCACGCAATTCCACGAGATTGCCGGTAAACTTTTCTTTCGTCTGTGATGCATACACTATTCTTTTTATAAATTCCAAAAGTACTTTTATATCCATAAAAAATCACCACATCAATTATCGTCTGTTATGCATCAAAGTCTGCCTTGAAAACACCTTCCGGTGTAGTCATTGTAAGAAGTCCAAGGTTAAAATCATCATCCATTACTGTAATGTTATATTCAAAAACAACATCATCATCAAATTTTGAAAGCAAAATATAATCTCCGTTTTCTTTGCTGTCAATCTGATCACAAATGTCATTGTAGACATCTTCTCCCGAAACTTTTCTCGGATAACCGGCGCTTTTTATTTTTTCTTCAATAAACTCGTATAATTCTTCCATCTTTTCCACCCGTTGTATTATTACAGTTTTCTTATTACTGTTTTATTGTTACCGCTTTATTATCAAAGTTTTGCTATCACTTTTTGCTGTTACGGTTCTATACTTATCTTTTTACAAAGTATTCCTCATACCATACAAGGAATGTGTAGATCGTCCACACTTTTCTCCATAAATCAGAATCGCCCGAAACGTACTCATCAAAGATTTTGTTTATCTCTTCAACATTGAAGAACTTAGCAGCGCTTTCGCCTGCAAATTTGGTTCTCACATCCTGATTGTATCTGCTATCAGCCATCCATATTCTGATTGGAACAATAAATCCAAGCTTCTTTCTGAAGGCAATCTCTTCAGGAAGCATCTTTGCTGCTGCAGTACGGAATGCAACCTTATTTTGTTCTTCATTTACTTTGAATCTTGCAGGCATACGAGATGCAATATCAAAGATTCTCATATCTGTAAGTGGCATTCTGATTTCAAGACCGCAGGCAGTACTCATCTTATCAACATTGAGATAGATATCACCCTCAAGCCAGATCTGGATATCAACATTTGACATCTTTGTAAGAGGATCAAGGTCCTCAGTTTCTGCATATATATCTTTTACCAGATTAATTGGCAGCAAATCATCCTTATAGTTTTTGAGAATAATCTTCTTCTCATCTTCTTTCATGATGTTTGTATTACCAACATAAAACGTCTTCAAATTATCACCGTAGCGTTCTGCATTTCTGTACATATTGTAACCACCGAAGAACTCATCAGCTCCTTCACCTGAATAGCAAAGCTTTGTGTGTTCTGCTGTGGCATTACATCCAAGGGTAAATACGATAGCCGACGCATCGCCTAGAGGTTGCTCCATATTGTACATAACATAAGGGACAACATCGAAGAATTCTTCAGGTTTTATAACACTGACTTTGTGCTCCCTTCCAAGGAGGTCTGCAGTTACTCTTGCAACCTTAGACTCATCAAATCTCTCCTCTTCATATCCACAGGAATCACATACCTTTGCGTCTGACATTGCAAGTACATATGAAGAATCAACTCCACCTGAAAGGAATGACTCGGCTACTTCGCCATCTTCTTTTACCTCAGGCATAATGTCAGACAATGTGTTGTGGATTTCGTCTGCCCAATCCTCAAGTGACTTTGTCTCGTCAGCCTTAAATTCCGGCTTCCAGTATCTCTCAATAGTAAGCTTGCCATCCTGCCATACAAGATATCTTCCCGGAAGTAATTTTTTAACTCCCTTGAAAAATGTATCTTCGCCTGCAACATATGTGAGAGATAAATAAATCTGAAGCATATCTTCATTAAGTTCTTTTTCAAATCCGGGCTGTTCCATAATCTGTCTGATATAAGTTCCGTATAATAACTGTCCGTCCTTAGTTACATAATAGTAAAATGGCTTTGTTCCAAACTGATCTCTAAGGCAGAATAATTTCTGTGCTTTGTCATCCCAGATTGCAAATGCAAACATACCGTAAATGTGAGATGCCATGTCATAGCCCCACTTCTCATATGCCTTTACAATAATAGCCTGCTCTCTGTCTGCTCTTGAAAGCGTAGAATCAATTCCAAGTTCATTACAAAGTTTTCTCCAGTTTCTTATATGTCCTCTGTATTCTTTTAATGTAATCATCTGTATATTCCTTTCACTTGTTGAGTAATTCAATGTGCTATAACCACACTTGAATATATGGCAAAATCTAATTCGCCTTTTCCATTATACCCTACATAGAGTCTAGTTTCCACACAAAAATAAAGAGTTCTAACACAAAACAGAAGAGTTCACCTAATTAAAATGAACTCTTCTGTTTCTTCCATTCAATTATGAATTGTATTATTTCATTTACAGTATATTACTGTATGTATTTACAAAATATTCCCCTTTGCATTCTCCAAATCCTGCTGCACTGTACTATTATCACTATTATTTCCTCCGCTTGGTGGTTGCATTCTTCCGTTACCGTTCATTTCGCCACTGGGAGGCTGAATGTTTCCGTCACCGTTCATTTCTCCACTGGGAGGTTGCATGTTTCCGTTGCCGTTCATCTCGCCACTGGGAGGCTGCATGTTTCCGTCACCGTTCATTTCGCCACTGGGAGGCTGAATGTTTCCGTCACCGTTCATTTCTCCGTTTGGTCTTTGCATATCACCACCGAAACCACCGCCACCGTTTCCACCAAAGAACTGGTTGGTTATAGTGTTTGTTTCAGTTCCGTTTTCGATAATTGTTCCTCCTTTATATTCTGCATTTCCGTCGCAATCGAATGAGGATTGTCCTGTAATATCAATTGTTCCTCCGCTGATATATATGTCGCCGTTTGAATCTACACCGTCTGTATCACCCTGTCCCATAACTATCACAACATCTCCACCGTTTTGCTCATATGTCGGTGTATATTTAGTTGATTTTGCAGCAGCATTGATTCCGTCATCGCTTGCATTTATATTAATCTTTCCATCATTTACTACAATGTATGTACCTTCAATACATTCCTTTGCTGTGAGAGTAATCTCTCCTCCGTCTATGCAAACAATTGTGGTTGCGTGTATTGCATCATCATTTGCAGTGATTGTAATTGTTCCACCTTTGACATATACTTCACCAATAGTATCATCATCGTTGTCTTCTGCATGAATGCCGTCATTGCAGGTTGTTACATTTATTGTTCCATCTGCCACATATACTCCGTCATGTGCTTCAAATGCACTTCCACTGCAGTTTACGTTAATTGTGCTTCCCGTGATTTTCAATTTATCCTTTGAAGATATTCCATTGTCTGAAGAAGTAATATCAATTTTTCCCACACCGTTTACAACTATATCATCCTTTGAAAATATGACTGCATCTGTCTTTGTATCACCGTCTGTCTGAAATTCCTCGGTAACTGCAAGAGTATTTTTTGAATCTGTTGTGGTCACAAATACCTTATCTGCACTCTTAACATAAATGCAAGGTTCTGTGGAATTGGTAATAGAAACTCCATCAAGTACAAGCTGCACTTTTGCTTCATCTGCTTCCACAAACACTGTCGAATCAGTTGCATTGCCAGACAAAATGTATACTCCTTCTTTTGTGATGGTAATATCTTTTCCACTTTCAAGAGTTATTTTTTCCGCTTCAGTTGTATCAGCTTCCTGTTTCAGATCTCTGTCTGTAAATATTTCTCCATCATCTTTTGAAGCGCTCAATATTGTTGCATTAGCTGATGAATTTATGCTATCTGATGTTTTTGAGTTATCTGATGTTTTTGTGCTATCTGATGTTTTTGTGCTGTCTGAAGATTTTGATGTTCCTGTTATTTTTGATGTTATTGATGAGTCTGAGCATGCAGTTGTTACAACCATCGCAGCTATAACAAGAGAAGTCATTGCAATTCTTTTTAATGCTTTCATAACCCTTACCTCCTATAATCCATCTCTGTTATCAACCATTCTTCCAAGGCTGATATCCAAATTACCGTTTCTTGTTCTCAGTTCGTCAATAAAGTTCTTTGTTGATATTCCTGCTTTTGGAATCACTGTTAAAGTAATTTTGTACAGGCTTCCCATATTTGTGGTCTTGACCTCTTCGTAATTGTATCTATCCAGATATTTATCGAAAATATCTTCAAATTTACCTTCATAATCAAGATCTTCCGGAACAGATATTTTCAGCGTTCTGTGATGCTCATCAAAATTGCCAAACTCAGTTATATTGAGTATAAAATTGATTATTGATAACACTACAGTAAATACAATTGCCACTCCTATATATCCCATTCCTGTTGCAAGTCCTACTGCCATTGCGAGAAAAATACTTGTTATCTCCTGCCCTCTTCCCGGTGTCGATCTGAATCTCACTAAGCTGAAAGCTCCTGCCACTGCAACACCTGCTCCGATATTTCCGTTTACCAGGATAATTACCAATTCCACAATTGCAGGAAGAAGAATTAATGTTACTGCAAAACTTCTTGTGCATTTATTTTTTGTCATGTATGAAACTGCTATAATAAACCCACACACAAGTGCTGTAAATGTCACTATCAAAAGCTGTGTTCCCGTAAAAGTTCCGTTTGTTAATATTGATGTAAAAATGTTATCTAACATAATAATCTCTCCTTTCATATTTCTTTGATATACTGTTCTTATTTTTGATAATTGCAATTATCATGCTCCGCATCTGCTTGCTACTCCTGTAATGAGTGGCTGTTCCCTAAGTACTGTCACCACATTCAGGTTTGCTATTCTTCTTCTCTTTTCTTCAAGCATCCGGCTGTATCCCTTTCCATATTTGGAAAATGAAGTTGGATATATTTTCAATTCACTGAGTTTTCTTGAAAGTTCAAGAGGCATGGCGTTTGTAACTTTTATCTCCATCATGTACCAACCTTCTTCCAAAATTGTTTTTCCATATTTGTCATCCTTCAAATCAAATGAATCTGTAGTCCAGGTTATATTTGAATCAAATGTTATTCTAAGACTTTCATCCTCTTTTCCAATCATTGCCACTCTGTCGTAACATATTTTCATTGCCGGTATCAGATTCTTGTACATTCCCTTAAAGTAATCAATCTCTTTTGATATCTGAGAGCCTCCTTCCTCTTTCCCTATTGTTTTTTTCTGTAAAAGATATTTGTAATTGCTATCATAATCTCCGGAAATTCTTCTTTTATAAACTACCCCGTCATATTTTTTCTTTATCTCAATAAATGAATTAGATTTGTCATTAGTCTTTCCGTATGTTCTGAGTCTTATTTTCTCTTTGTATAGCGGTTTTTCCAAAGATGTTCGAATAAGGTAAAAGTCCGGAGTATCAAAATATATATTGTTTATCTTTGTTTTCCCGTAACTGTCCACTGCTGCTATCGTATCAAGATACTTTTTCAATTGCTGATACTGTTCTTCATTTACCAGATATTTCATTTCTGTTCTCTTAAAAACATTTATAAATCCACTCATTTTTTATCCTCCTAATCTAACTCTCCAATCTGTTTTTTAAGACCTTTTTTCTTTTTTCTGAGTTAATCATAATAATTCAACCTTAAACAAATATTAAAAAAAGATGCTTATTTGCATTTTTTACAAATAAACATCTTTTTTTAATTTCTTTACGAATTACTATAAAATATCTGCTTCGAAAGCAATTATTTATTTAAATATAATAAAGCTTATATCTTATCAGTGCGGAAATACCACCTTGAAAGTTGTCTTGTCATTTTCTGATTTTGCACTGATGGTTCCACCATGATTCAATACTATTCCTTTTGCTATTGCCAGACCAAGTCCGTAGCGGTTGTCTGATCTGTTCCTTGATTCATCGGAACGATAAAACCTTTCGAATATCTTTTCTTCATCTCCCTTTTTGATTGGATTTCCCACATTAGACACTTCAAGAACGGTACTGTTTTTTACTTTTTTTAAATTAATCTGCACGGTGTTATCCTTAAAACTGTGTTTGATTGCATTGTCAATAAGTGTTGATACCAATTTTTCAATTTCATCTTTGTTACAGTTTAAAGTAATGTTATCTGTAATATCAGCATCAACGAGGACTCCCTGCTCAAAAGCAACACCCTCAAAAACCAGACTTTGCTTCTCTACTATTTTTGAGATATTCTCCTCTTTAAACTGAGACCGTGACACTCCTTCTTCTATTTTTGAAAGATCGAGAAGTGCAGAAATCAATTTGCTCATCCTATCAGTCTCATATTTGATGTTCTCCATATACCTCTCACTTTCACTGTCCACTTTGAGTTCGTCTGAAGATGCCATAATTACGGCAAGAGGTGTTTTTAATTCATGGGAAGCATCGGCTATAAATTCTCTTTGTTTGTCGAAAGCCTCCTTTGCAGGATTGGTAATCCATTTTGTAATTTGTTTTGCTAAAATAAAAATCACCAACATCAAACCTATAAAAATAAGAATCGTTTCTCCCAAAAAAAGTCTCATTTTTTTATTGACATCTGATATATGAATCAGGACTATTGCATTATCTGTTTTGTAATTAAAGCAATAACTGTCGGTATACAGATTTCCGATTTTTATTGTATCAGAATCATAGTTTTTCATAATATCATTTGCAACGTTTTCCACCTCAAAATTGCCAGATTCATTTCCATGTCCCAGAATTCTGCTTATGGATCCGTTGCTGATTTCTATTGTATAGACTTCATGATCCATTATCATCATATTTTCAATATCAAATTCTTTCATATTATCAAATCTGACCGGCGGTCTGAAGCCGCCCCCACGCTCATCCATAATGTCGAGATTTCTTCTGATACTCTGATATTCTCTTTTATACCCCTGGATATTTAAAATCAGCATACTGATAAAAAGAAAGAATGTTAGTATTCCAAATATTGTAATAAATACTTTTTTATTTAGTTCCTTCATCTGCACTCTCCAATTTATATCCCATATTTCTGATTGTTTTTATGGTAACTTCCGAATCAAGCATCTTAAGCTTTCTTCTTACAAAAGAAATGTACGCTTCTAAATTGTTTGATAGAGAATCATTGTCCATTCCCCACACTCTGTCAAAAATCAAATCCTTCGACAGAACCTGATTATTATTTACCATAAACAATTCAAGCAACTGAAATTCCTTATTGTTGATTTTTATATTCTCCCCTGTATTTTTGTTTACTATTGCAGGAACGGAATAATCCAGTTTTATATCTCCAAATTCTTTTGAATTGTCAGCTGTATTTTCAATTCTAAGCTGTGCGTTTACCCTTGCAACAAGTTCATCAATATGAAAAGGCTTTGGGATATAGTCATTGGCGCCTTCCTTGAATCCTAAAAGTTTATCCTCAAGTTCTCCCTTTGCCGTCATCATAATCGTCTTAGATGCCACACCGCTTTTCTTTATTTCCTTTAATATCTCAATGCCGTCTTTTCCCGGAAGCATAATGTCAAGCAGTATCAGGTCGTAAATACCTGACACTGCATTGTAAGCTCCCTCATCTCCGTCATTGAAAACATCAACTATATATCTTTCTTTTCTGAGTCTGTCTGCCACTAAATCTGCCAATGATTTTTCATCTTCTATAATTAAAATTCTCATATCACTTGTCCTCGTCATTCATTTGATGTATCTTTTTTTGTTTTGTTGTCATCTGAGTTACTTCCGGATTTGCTATTATCGGAATTGTCGGATGATTTATTATCATCCGGTTTTTTATTCGGCTTTTTATCAGGTCTTTTATGCGTTCCGTCAGAACTGCTGCCATTATTTGACTCACTGCTGTCTGACTTTTTTGTTTTACCACTATCTGTTGAACTACTGCTGCCTGATTTTTTTGCTTTACCACTATCTGCTGAACTACTGCTGTCTGATTTTTTTGCTTTACCACTATCTGTTGAACTACTGCTGTCTGATTTTTTTGCTTTACCACTATCTGTTGAACTCTCATTTGAATTAGCGCTGTTTTTATCAGATTTTGTAGTTATATTTGCTTCTACCGATGTGCCTGTACTCTTTGTTCCTGCCGAATATTCTTTGCCGTCAACATATAACTTATGTCCGTTCAGATTAATTGAATCTGCATCACATGTAAGCGATGTTATGTAAGAATCTGCAGTCAGGTTCCAAACAGATCCATCAGATATTTCCACATACACCTCACCGCCATCTTTATTTGTATTAATTGCGCCTGTGAATGTAGTATTATCTTTCAGATACATATTCAGTGTAGAAACTGAATCTACAATAACGTCTCCGTCAATTGTCTGTTTTGTGGCATTTAATGTGACATTTCCTCCGTTTGAACCTTCATTACCCCAGCCTGCTGCCTGTGCTCTTAAAAATATTCCGTCTTTATCTTCATTTGTAATTGTGACGTTGTTTAAATCGATTGTGGCAACTGTGTTATTTATAAAGAAAATATCACCGTTTTTGTTTGTTATCTTTCCATCTTTCATGGTAAATGCTGCTGTACCTTTGTCTGCATCTCCGGACATTGACTGATAAATCATCACCGCCTGATAATAATCTGATTTGTCACTGTTCTTCTTGTTATTGTCAGCATTCAAAATCACATTATTAAGAGTTACTGAGTTCTGTCCTTCAACCACAACTCCCTGTGATGCTGTGGATGTAAGAGTAGCATCATTTACTGTAATATCCGCTGTGGAATAAATTGCAGGAGAGCCCGTTCCGTTTGTTGTGTAGCTTCCTTTTGTCACCGTAACTGTTCCCCCACCTCTGTCTGATCTGATGGCTGCTGAAGAATTCCCGTCAGTTACAATTGTGAGATTGTTTGCATTCATTGTTCCGCCACCGGTTGTCATCAGTCCGCCTGAGCAGTTGCCTGATGTATAAATGTAAGAATCTGAAATATTTACTGTGGTTCCTTCACCGTATGAAAATACTGCATTTGCATGTGTTCCGTTTGTATCCACCGTAATGCTGTTCAGATTGAGCGTCGCCTTGTTGGTTGCAAATATTGCTGAGTTCTCACCATAGAAATCTGCCTCATCTCCATCTGCCTCTCCTGTTTTTGCTACTGCAACATTAGAATATGATTCCTCTTTTCCGTCAACTTCGATGGCATGTCCTCCATCTGAAGAGTTGCTGATTGTGTCATTAATCTTGATGTCTTCTTTCTTAATAAAATCATCATCTGATGTCTGATTTGAATATGCAGTACTATCTGATCCATTATCTTTTTCATTCTGTGTTGCAGATGTTTCTTCTACCGTAGTTTCTTCAGCTACTGCAGTTTCATCTGTAGAATCTGAAACCTGCTCACTGTTTGCACATCCTGTCATTCCCACCATCAGTCCTAATGTTAATATCATAGAGTACATTCTTGTAATATCTTTATTCTCAATTTTCATAATGAACAACTCCTTTCTTGCTTTCATACACCTTTCGATACCTTTTGAAGTTATGCTCATTATAAAAACACAATCTTAAACGAATATTAAAAAATACAGTAATACTCAAAAAAATAAAAAAATTATTTATGACTATTTTTGCAGTCATTTTTTGTGCAACTGCCATTATATGGGCATCCAATACAAGAATTTCCCTTCTTCTTTTCTTTTGCTATATAGATAATAGCCGCACCAATCACGGCAATTAATATGACTGAAACTATAAAATCTCCCATTTTCTACTCGTTTCCTTTATATTCCATACACAGCATTGTCAAATCATCAAATTGCTCCGCATCTTTTACGAAATTTCAAGGATACCAAGCCATACTGTTACAAACATTTCCTCTCGATTATTTGCACATATGGCAGCATTTGTGTCCTCAAGTATCTTTGCCGGTGATTTTCCAAGCATTGCATTGTTTGCCAAAATAATCTTTGATGACATCATAAAGAGTGCCGCAGGAATTCCCTTTCCCGATACATCTGCCATAACCATACACAGATGGTCTTCGTCAACCATAAAGAAATCGTAAAAATCTCCGCCAACTTCTTTTGCCGGTGTCATTGTGGCATAAATATCAAACTCCTGTCTTTCCGGAAATGCAGGATAGATATTCGGCAACATATCCTCCTGAATCCTAGAAGCCATAGACAGTTCAGTTTCAATACGCGAGCTGTCTATCTGCTGCTTTTCATATCTCTCATTCTGAATCTGAACGATTACCGAAAACATATATACAGCTGCACTTACCGACACAAATATAATAAACTGCAGTCCATAAAATCTGCTTTGGATTACAATTGCAGCAATCGGAGCAATTATGTAAATCCAAAACGTAGTCTTCACTCTTCTTTCAATATTACTACGGTATTTTATTAGCAAAAATATATCAATTACTAACATTACAAAAGGGCATATATTTGATAAAAGATAACCGGATGAGCGATGATATATGTTTGCGTCGTCAAAGTTGTATACTAACTCAGACGAACCACCTATGACGCTAATGATTATGTGCCCTATAAGTAAAAAGAACAATGTAACAGCGATGGCTTTTGCATCTTTTTCTGCCTTAGAAACACTTAATATCAGCATGGATATCATATGAGCCGTGAAACCTGCTGATAATATTTCTATAAAAGTCACTATATAAAGGGCTGAGTGTATCCCACTTCCCGGTATTCCTTCCATCAACTGACGGGCAAGATGCATTGAAATATATGTAATTATCAGTGTAAAGAAAATCTGGAAATAATTCCTTACAACTTTTTGAAGATGCACAGATGCAGAAATCTGCAAAAAGCACAGTCCACATATACCTATACCCGATGCAATAAAAAGCATATTGATGAGATTAACAGTAGATACATTAAAATTCATACTTCATTTCCTCCCTAAACAAATTTTAACCCTATGTTCTTATGCTTATTCCTGTTTTTCTCAGTATAATGTTCCAAATAGCTTTTGGGAAAAAAGTAACCCACAGCTTGGGATGCCTATTCATACACCACGCACAAAGTCTATGGAGCAATCTTTTGGGAATATAGTCCCATCGAAATCATAAACATTCATAATACCACCTTGTCTTTGTTCCTTTAAAATCCGCTCAAATAACTACTTTTATTTTATCATAGAAGTAGCACTAATTGGGAAAAAATTAGTCCTCCCATTCAGTAAAATCCGTGTCCATGGCAATCTGTAATTCGTAATCAGGGAAGATTTTCTGTACACTCGCCTCAACATCCCGACACACCTGTCTACGGCATTTTGCATCAAAACTTATAACAGCATCAAAACGTATTTTTTCTTCTTTTTATCGAAATGGAAATAATTGTCCCTTCGCTGATAATATAATGTTCACCTATTATCTCTTCCTTGCCATCTTCCCACAAAAGAACTACTTGTTAATAACAATATTTTACTCATACTACCTCCATCTCAATACATTTCCACTGTTCTCCCATGCAATCAAAATATAATATTTCATTGCTCTCCTCAAATCCTGCTGCCTTGTAACAATAATACGCCGGCATATTATTTTCAAAAACCCCAAGTGTTACTTTGTTAGCCTTCAATATATCAAATGCATATTGAATCGCCAGCTGCAACATTCTCTTTCCGTATCCTTTTCCTCTTATTTTATCATCGACAATAATAAAACCAAAGCGAATTGTATCTCTGTCTTCATTAGGATATCGTAAAATCATATGTCCGACAATTTCATTTCCAACCATTGCAGTAACCGGGAAGAAATCCTCATCTGCATCACAATCGCCGTTACTTCCAAAGTATTTGTCATTCATATCTTTTGGCGTTACAGGATAGTTCTCATACCTGTCAGCACTCCAATTTCGCTGATCTTTTTCACTGTGAATCCAGGATGTTATAGTATTTGCATCTGACGGTTTATAAGGACGAAGTCGAAGTTCGTTTTGTGCTATTTTCTTTCCATTCTCCTTCGTCAATTTATTTTTCATACCATCATTACCTGCTAATTTCCCTGACAATTCCTTTTCCATAATTTCATAAATCTGAGTTACGCCCTTTGCGCAGTCCCAAACGCCGTGATCTATTGTTTTATAACCAAGTTTGTAATAAAGATTACAGGCTGAAGCAGATGCATCCAACTCTGCCACTTTGTATTCTTTACCAATTTCTTTCTCAAGCTGATTCATAATATAAGTTCCATATCCTTTTCCCTGAAATTCAGGAAGAACGTATACTCTAACAATGTGATTGTCATTTTTGGTTCCGGTTCCAATAACCTTACCTTCATCTATAAGTACGTATGAATCTTTCGCTTCAATATCTTTATTAATAATCTCCAGATTGTGATATTCCAAAAAAGCATCAACTATCTGTGGCAGATAATATCTCGGATATATTTTTCTTATAGTCTCCTGAACAATTTCATAAATACTACTCGCATCATTTTTTGTAGCTAACCTATACTCCATAATAAAACTCCTTCCGCATAAAATAGAAAAACACCATCAAACAATACTTCTATTGCTTAATGGTGTACGATACATAAATATTTTTATTCTGTTCTTAACTTTTATTAAGAATTGGAATAACTTTTAACACAGCATCTTTTTCCATCAGCAATAGACCCGCAATCGACATTGACTACCGGCACGACATTCGTTTTATGCTTTTTTGAAAAAAGTGTTCTGTTCTGCATGTTATTATCCCCTTTCTTATTTTTTTAATAATTGTATCTTATTATACTAGATAATATAGTTTTGTCCAATACTAATTTTTACTGATACTGCTATCTATAACAATTATTATGACATTCCTAATCTAATCTTTTCTTCATTATCTTTCACGAAGTAAAAAAGTTTTGCTGACTCCACGGCTGCGATTTCATCCTTCTCACCGATAAAATAACCTACAAACAGAAGTTCAATATTCTTCATTACAACCGGAATGCTATATTTTTCAACTTCAGAGAGGCTCATCTCGCTATCGTAGCCATTGACAATATATCGAACAATTTCAAACCATCTCTCTTCACTTACTTTGTTTTCTTCTTCCTCTAACAATAATCCTAAAAGAAAATAACACAAGTCAAATATTCTAATACTTTTCTGGCTCAAATCAAAATCAATATATCCGGAAAACTTTCCCTTATCAAACAGGAAATTTCCCAGATGTACATCTCTGTGAATCAGATTTCTAGGTAACTCTTTATCGACCTTTTTTAGTTCATCAATTGTGTTAACAATATCTTCTCTTGAAATATAATCCAACTCCTTTTTAAATAAGTTGTCACTTACCCAACTCTCCATTTCGCCAAGCAGACTGTTGTTCCAATACTCTATCTCATCTTCACATTTGTTGAATGCTTTATGAAGATTTGCGATAATTCTTCCCATCTGTACAAACCACTCTTTATCACATGAAGCCATATTAACAATATTGCTCCCCTTCAGTTTTGTTGTTAATATCCAGTACTGTTTTTCCTCCTCCACATAATCTTTTTGATCCGCATTCTTAATAATTTGAGGCACTGGTATTTTTTCTTTTCCAAGAGCCGTCAGCATCTTAATATTGTTAACTAATTCCTTTTTATTTTCGTATTTTTTAAGTACGTACTCTCCTGCAACTTCCCAGGCTGATGTGTAAATTTGTTTTACCTCTCCCTCTGTATCGTATTTTTTTAAAACATCATATACATGTAATTTTTCCATTTCAGATTTTTTCCTTTCTTCCAACACAATTCTTCTTATACTTTTTTCAGACAAATGATACATTTCTGCTATTTTGGCATATGGCATCCCTATTAGAAAATGTTCAAATATTTTTTGATTTCTAATTTCCATTTCTCTACGAAAACTTGTCTCATTTCCCCATTGTTTTTTATTGTCTTCTTTTTTGGGAATATAGATGTATGTCCCTTCAACATGTTCCATAATTTGCTCTAAAAGTTCTTTAGGCAGACAATCTTTTGCATTTAAATACTTCATTATTT
>JAILRH010000126.1 GCA_024698345.1 Lachnospiraceae bacterium
GAATTCAGGTGTCGGTATTATCGTAATATATTCCTGTATCCCATATTTTTTTATTATCTTTGGTGTGTATGCCGCACCTTCAGTTATGATAAAATCAGAATCTATTTTATCAAGGAAATCAAATACAAATTCCGACATCTCATCATATATATCAAACTCTTTATCCCTCTGCATAGCAGGAGGTCTCATCCAGTTTTCTTCAGGCGTCATTACCAAACAATTTTTACATGTGGTATACCCCTTCTCAGCCGCAAGATTGATAAACTCATCAAGATGATCATCAACCTTATAATAATATGCTCCATACTCCTTCGAAATTCTCTCAGCCACAGTACTCTTCCCTGCACAAGGAGAACCACCAATACATAAAATTCTTCTATTCATTCATATTATTCCTTTTTCTCTTTTTGTCCTTTATATAAAATGCCAACAACCATAAAAACTGCACTTACAATCGCTAAAATTATTACACTCGCATTATTCAATTCAATACCAATATAGTTGGTCAATACTACGAAGCCCAAAATCAAATATCCTATAATTGAAAATAACTTTCCCATAATCTCATCCTTTCAACTCAAAATAAGAATTAGGTATAAACCCATACCTCGTATTATTATACAAAAATAACTCTGCTTTTTCTATCATTAAATAAATGCATCAAAATATCTGCTGTTCACAAATCATCGATATCTGAAGCGATAATGTTTTTATATAAATGTCCCAGACATTCTTTGCATTTACTTTTTCTAATCTTAGCATCTTACTATTCCTTTATATTTTCCAAGTACTCCTTTGCTTCTTCTCTGGAATGAAAAATAATGATTTCTTTCTCTACATTCTTCGCAAGTATTTCCAACACCTTTGGTCTGCTTTCAACATTATAGTTTTTCACCCATTCTAAAAACCCTTCATCAATCTCATCAGGTTTTTCTACCCAAGGCATATCACTTCGTTCTTTGCCTCGTCTGCTCATTATTCCTTCAATACAAAGTTCTATCGGATAATCCAAAAAGAAAACTGCATCACACTTTTCAATACGCATATCCATTGTGGATTCATAGTTCCCATCGATAATCCAACAGTCTTGATCCAAGACCTCATTTAGTTTTCTCAAAAACAGTTCTCTTTGAACCTTTGTCCTATCTTTGTTCCAATACATCATATCCAGATGATATAAAGGAATTCCCGTAGTTTTATGTAATGCCTTTGAGAACGTACTTTTCCCACTTCCTGGGCATCCAATTACAATGATTCGCTTCATATAATACTCTACAATTCTATAAAAGTTTTTCCAACTCAACTAACAATTTATTTTTCATCTGCTCTAATTCATCGCCCCCAACACGACATTCATCGCTGTACATTTTTTCCATAGGATACCACCAAACAGGTCCTTTACCATGATTTCCATAGTTTTCTATATCCCCTTCTACTCGAGGATATAAATGCCAATGAAGATGTGCATCTCCCATTCCAAGCAATTCATAATTCATCTTTTTCGGCTTAAACGCATTGAAAACTGCCTGTGCTACAATCGACATTTCCTGCATAAACTTTGTTCTCTCATCCATGTCCATCTGAAACAACTCAGTATACTTATGGTTCTTATAAAGAAACAGCGCATATCCATAAAAATGCTGATTGTCTCCTATTACAACATAGCCTGTTTCCAATTCTTTAACAAAATATGGATTTTCTCCATTCTTAATCATTTCAATCCTATCGCATATTAAACACATAATTATTCCTCCTCAATATTAGTCCTCACAGAATTCAAATACTCTGTCATAGAAATCCTTAGACTCCTCAAAAGCCCCATGACCGAGTCCCTCATAAATATTCTAGTTGACTTATTTTCAATAAGTTCAGTTCTTCATTTGCGTTCATGTTTTCCACTTCTTCAAGTGTCCTTTATTTTCTAAAAAGATACTTTACTTTACCTTTTCCTTTCATTGGATAAATCAAATCCAGCTCCAACATTCTTTTTAATAAAGCAGATGAAGGAGACGCTGTTATTCCAATAATATTTTGCACATCAGATCTTCCAAAAAATCTTTCGTATCCAAATTCAAGAAACAGGTCTCGAATGTGCTGTTTTGTCTTTGAACTAAGCTCATTCGGTATTTCAATGTCCTGTTTCGTTTCTTCAATATCCTGTTTTTGCTCACGAATATCCTGTTTTACATCTTTACATTTGACATGAAGATATCTATTCTTAAGCTCATTTGTTTCTCCCAACAAAAGATTTCTTAAATAACATCTATTTAAGTATATTCTATATAGTAAACACTTTCAACGTAAAACTTAGGATTCCACACATCCATAGAAAGAGGATTCACATAGTTCGCCAGTATCATTCAGTTCCTTCACATTAAAAAGCATCAATACCGCAAGGGAATGGGTAAGCATGGTTCTCATTGACCATATAGCAAAATTCGTGTATAATTTTACTATCAAATAAGGAGGTGTTCATTATGCCAACAATCAAATCAAGTGCTGATTTAAGGAATAACTACAATGAAATCTCTTCATTTTGTCACAGTTATCCTGAACCAGTTTTTATAACGAAGAATGGAAAAGGCGACCTTGCTGTTATGAGCATTGAAGCCTATGAGGAATTAACCAGTCGCTTTGAATTATATAGCCAAATCAAAGAAGGTATGTCTGATATTGCATCCGGCAATACCAGACATTTTTCTGAAGCTATGGCTGATATCCGGAGCAGACGTCGCGGATGAGTTATATGATCCATATCACCCAGACCGCTGAGCGTGATATCATGCGTGCGGCTGACCATATTGAATTTAATCTAAAAAACCCTTCTGCCGCAGACCACCTGCTTGACGTAGCTACTGAACAAATTAACTCTCTTTCCGATATGCCTCAAAAGTTCCGTCTTGTAGATGACCCTATTTTGTCAAGCTGGGGAATTCGATTCGTTATAGTCAATAATTACCTTGCTTTCTACACGATTGATGAAGAAAAGCGAATGGTAATCGTAGTAAGATTTCTCTTTCAAAAAAGCAACTGGAATGCCATTCTTCGTCGGGGATTTTCCCTTATTTAAGGAATCTGTCATACAGGTTCCTTTTTTAATGCGTAGATTTATATACTGCTATGCCTGCTACTGTTATCCCTGTTACAATTGAACATGTCAAAGAAGTCACTCCCTCACCAGAAGACAGTTTAATCAATAAACACTCGGATGAACTTCCTAAAATCACAGTTGATGCAAGGAAATTTACTCTTCATATTCCAGCCGATTTTGATGAAAAATCTTTAAAGATAACATGATTTCCAAATGACTTTGTCAGATTTTGTATCTCTATCATCACTGACCTCCTTTTATACGTTAACAATGCATTTTGATTCGTAATTCTTAATAAACACTACTGATATAATCATTATATTTACCGATGTGAATAAATTGGCAGCAATAATATAAAATGCGCCAAAATTGTAATTTTTTATATACAGCACAAAGGATACCGCCAATGATATAAAGAACGAAAATATCAGGAAAACAAATACTCTCTTATATCTTTCTGTAAATCTATAACCAAGTGTTTTAAATATTGCATTTTTAACTGCTTGGGATTTAAACTCCAGCTTCAATGCTGCAAGAATACATGCATTAAAAAGTAGAATCATTGCAATTGTTACAATAAAGATAATAAACATTAGTGAGCCGTTCTAAAACATAAAATCTTTTTAAAATCCTCATACATTGAAAAAGCAGTTTTCAATATTTCATCCAAATCTTCATATGATCCAAAAACCGGTTTTTTTATTCTACAACTGCTATCTACCAGTCTTCTGGAGTAAGTCCCCCAAGGTGCACCAAGAAGTAACTTACCATTTTCTTTAACCACCCACACTAGGTCAACCATTCCATCTCTTAAAATCACATGCATTCCAATAGTATAATTCTCAACTTGTTCTTCTCTGATTTTATAAAACTTTTCTTTAGTATCAAATTGAGGACTATATCCAAGTTTTCGAATCATCTCCATGATTTCTTCTCCATCAATATATATTAATCTATTATTTAATGGTATTCTTTCAGAGTTAAAGTTATCGGATAGAGTTCTGTATCTACCGACAAAATCTAACTTCATTAATGCTTCTTTAATTTTTGAATCTAATTCTATCATCGAATTTTCTCCGTAAACTTCAATTCCACATCCAATTTAGCTGTATAGAGTATTCTTAATTTATTAATTTGGAAACACACCTGCAGCAACCATCTGCAAAGGTCTGTGACCAACACCTTCTACTTTTCTTAAATCTAATATATATCCCATTTCTTACCTCAATCCATTTGCGAAAACCCACGAATAAAACATCTCTTTCGCCGGCTTCTCATATTCATAATCTAATTTAGATTCTTTTGTATCAATGATCTCTATTGCTTCTTTTAACACATCATCAATTGTTTTTCCTGCAACGTCAATTTCATATTCATTTACCAATGCTTCCCGCTTCAAATTTTTATCATTCATTTTTTCCTGAAGCTCGTAATCAATTAATCCATTGTTAGGGCGATTTTTCATTTGCTCCCTGATTTGTTCTAAGTTGCTGGAAACAAGTTTAATTGTTATAAAATTTGTGCCTTTATATATAATTGGAATATCCGCTGTTCGCAAATCATCGATATCTGAAGCGATAATATTTTTATATCCAAGCTTATGAAAACTTTTTAGCATAGCCACCTGGGTTTCCCAACAAGTCAATTCCTCCAGTTCCCCAGTCATTTGCTCTTCTCCATCTCTGGAAAAGAATTCCGGAACCATATATTGTTCAACACATGTTGTATTATAATGCTTCAAAAGACCATTACATAATGTTGATTTTCCAATCCCACTTGCTCCTGTTACAAATATAAAATCTTTCATGCTAATACCTCAATTCAATAGTTTTTAATGTGTCTATAACTCTTTCACAAGACACAATGTCAATTCATCATCATTTTTACAAGGTGAATTCAAACCTAATACTTCCTGTTCATAATACACCCCAGCACCATCAGGTACATATCCTCTTTTTATGTAAAAGCATTGAGCCGGTCCATATTCACTATTTAAGCATACATCCAAGTATATCCTTGAATTATAATTAGCTGCTTCCTTTTCAGCATAATCCATTATTGCTGATGCTATGCCGTTTTTTCTGAATGGTTCAAAAACAATCAAATCCACCACGCTTGGTAGTCCTTGATTTTTCAAACCACCCCACTTACATTCATAGTATAAGAATACATAGCCAGCCATTTGATTATTATACAATGCAACTATAGCTGAACATTTATTATTATCTTGATTATTCAAATTATTTTTCAAATACTGAATATTATCTTCTGATTCATCATTATCCGCTTTACAAATTAAAGGGATATCATCATATGTCATTTTTCTAATTTGTATGTTATTCATTTTTCAAATGCTCCTTTAGATAATTGGCTATTTCCATCTGTCCATATTGTCTTGCATACTCATAAGCATCAACATCTTTAAGAGACCCTATATCATAAGATGCATCCAAATCAATACCATTCTCTACAAGATATTTAACAACATCTATATGTCCGTTGTAGATGGCTGCAAAAAGTGGGTTGACATCAAAATCACTTGTGTCCAAAATTGCTCCATTTTCCAATAATAGCTCAATAATATCCTTATGTCCCTTAAAAGCTGCATTAGTTAATGGTCCTGCATTACGATTTCCTCCTTTCACATTAACGTTTGCACCTTTTTCTATTAAATATTTTACCACATCATACATACCATATCTTGATGCATCATGAAGCCATGTTCCCCAAATAGTAACATAATCTACCAACTCATTATTATTATCTATAACACTCTTTATATACATTAAATTGTTGTTTTTTATTGCTTGACGCATTTCTTTTACAATTTCTTTATCCATATATATATCCCTTCTATCTTTCACCGGCTAATGCATTTTGTATTAAGTCAACAATTCTATTCATATGGCACTCCACATTTTTACTATATATTTTTTTCTAATTCGATTAATAACTTATTTTTCAATTGTTACTGAAAATCTCCACTTGTATTATCAATGAAATATGATAGATCTTTTATCACACTTACCATATCTCCTCTTTGATGCAATGCTAAAATTTCTTCCCGATTCATCCACTTTACTTCGACGACTTCATCCGTCAACGCTTCTGATAACAGAACGGGACCGTCATAGGAAAACATATAAATATCATTTATGTCATTCACTCTTTTATCGCCTACATAATCACGAATCTGTGTTAATACTTTTCTACCATCGTTTGGGTTAAGGATTACTCCGACTTCTTCCTCCACTTCTCGAATGGCAGCCGCCAGACTTTCCTCTCCTTTCAAAACTCCACCGCCAACGCATTCCCACTTAAGAGGAAATGTCTTTTTCTTCTCACTTCGCTTCGTCATCAAGTATTGTCCCTTAGAATTACGAATCCAGATATGAACAACAAGATGATATCCGTTTTCCGGCAGTTGGCTTCCACGAATGTGCTCTCCTATAATTTCACCATCCAGATTATATAAGTCCCAAATTTCCATTTTCACATCTCCTCCATTCGCCGTCTCAAAAATCTTCCTAAACAAGATATATATTAAAAGTTAATATCTTATAACATTAGGACACCTTAACACCATGTACACTATAATACCATATCAAAGTTACCAATTCCATCATTCACAAAATCTTAAGCAGCAGAATATGTTATTTGATTACATCAAAAAATCCGCCCAAGTAAGGCGGATTTTTTTCTATTATTAGCAGTAAATCTTTGGTAAAAAAGCTGATTTCCTTATCGACTACAAAAATCTTTTATATCACTTTCAGTTGCACCATTTAATCTCTTTCCATCTATTATATTTAATTTTGGATACCATCCCTTCAAATCAGAAAGACTCTTATCAATACTGCTTGATCCGGATGTACAGAAAGTATGAATTGTAGCATCACTCAAATCATATTTTTCCAGATATGTCTGTATAATACGAGGAACTGTTCCCCACCAAATAGGATGACCCAAATATATAACATCATATTCAGTTGTTGCACTTAGATCATTACTGATTTGTGGTCTTGCAGCATCATCGTTCTGTTCCTTATTAGCGCGACAATTATCATCGTTATAATTCAAATCAGCATCTGTATAAGCCTGTTTTGGAACAATCTCAAATATATCAGCATTTGTTTCTTTCGCAATCATCTCGGCAATCACTTTTGTGTTTCCGGTTCCGGAAAAATAAACAACTGCTATTTTACCGCTAGTTTCAGACTGTTTTTCATTGCTCTTTTGCGTATCCAAATCTTTCGATGATGAACTACAAGCTGTTAACATAGCAATGATAAAAACAGCAATCGCAAGAAATGATAATTTTTTCATATTTTCAAGATTACCAAACATTTCAATCACCTTCCTATTTTAATTTTCCATATTCTTCATCACTTACCGGTTCTAACCATTCATTAGAACCATTTTCTCCGGGCACCTCGATAGCAAGATGGCTAAACCATGAATTAGGCGCTGCTCCATGCCAGTGCTTGACACCTGTAGGAATATTAATACAATCACCCGGCTTCATTTCTACTGCAGCTTTGCCTTCCTCCTGATAATATCCTCGTCCGGCAACACATACTAATATCTGTCCTCCACCTTTATCTGCATTATGTATATGCCAGTTATTACGACATCCGGGCTCAAAGGTCACGTTAAAAATGCCCACCTGATTTGTCGATACAGGTGCAAGGAAACTTTTTCCACTAAAATACTGTGCAAAACCATCATTTGGTGCTCCAATCGGAAATACCATCTCTTTTGCATGTGCTCTCATAGCCTCATCTTCATATGGCAAGTCACCTTCATTCAACTCCCATACTTCTTTTGCAAGATTAAACACTGCCCATCCCTTAGGCCATCCGGCATAAAATGCAACATGAGTTATAATTGCAGCAATCTCTTTTTGTGTCACACCATGATTCTTTGCATTCTGCAAATGATATTTAAGCGATGAATCCGTAATGCCTGAAGACATCAGTGCAACTACAGTAATAATACTTCTTGTCTTTACATCAATCTCCTGATTATTCCAATTCTCACCAAATAAAACATCATCATTAAAATGTGCGAACTCCGGTGCAAATTCACCCAACTGATTTCTTCCCGCTGTCTGTACGATTTTTTTCTCCATCTGTGTTTCCTCCTCTATATTTAGACTTGTTTTTTTGGAGGACACATTTTCTCTTTTTCTTCTTTCATCCCGTCCTCCTTATTTAGACTTACTTCTCTTGGTGGACATTTTTTCTCTTTTTCTTCTTTCATTCTGTCCTCTATATTGATAATACAAAATTTTCAAACTACATATAATCACTTTGCATATTTTCCGTTTTTAATCCACACCTGCTCAGTAGTTCTTGCTGCAGGTGTATTCTGTGCCATAACTCCCGACAGGAAATGTGGTTCATAGAGTTCTTCTAACGCTGTTATTTCATCATCAGATAATTTTAAATCCACCGCCTTTACAGCTCCCTCGACATGGCTTATCTTTGTTGCGCCTACAACAGGAGATGCAACCTTCGTAAGTAACCATGCAAGCGATACTTCTGTCATAGATACATTATGTGCATCAGCGATTTCACATACCCTTTCAATTACTTTTGCATCCTTGTCAGCAGATGCATCATACTTTAACTTGGCATATGCATCCTGCTCTAAGCGCCTTGACGTCTCGCCGGGTCTTTTTGATAAACGGCCCGCAGCAAGTGCACTATAAGGTGTAAGTGCAATATTTCTTTCGTCTGCATAGACCTTCATTTCACGCTCATCTTCACGCATAATCAGATTGTAGTGATTCTGAACAGAAACAAATTCAGGCCAGCCGTTTTCTTTTGCAATTGCATTTGCTTCTGCAAGTTGCCATGCAAAACAGTTTGCAATGCCAATCTGTCTGATTTTACCTGCCTTAACGCCTTCTGCTAAACCTTCTAAATATTCCTCTACAGGAGTATTCCAGTCCCACATATGATAAATATACAAATCAACATAATCCATTCCAAGATGAGACAGACTTGTATCTAAGCTTTTAAGTAAATGTTCTTTGCCTAAGATACCCTGTGCGATATCCTCCTGAGATCTTGGAAGAAACTTTGTTGCAATTACTACCTCATCTCTTTTTGCATATTCTCTGATTGCCTTTCCAAGATATTCCTCACTTGTACCGGCCTGATATGCAATCGCCGTATCATAAAAATTAATTCCAAGTTCCAAACCTCTTTTTATAATGGATTTCGATGTTTCCTCGTCAACCGTCCAGCTGTGCTGACCGGTCGCGGCATTACCAAAACCCATGCACCCCATACATATACGAGAAACCTTTAAATCTGTTTTTCCAAGTGTTACATATTCCATTCCTTTACTCCCCTTTCAGTTTTCTTGCTAAATTTTCCAGTGTATCAACTATTTTCCGCTCTTCTCTGCTTAATGATTTGTACACTTCGTGTTCTTTCTTATAAAGTTCAGAAAGAACACTGTCTGCATACTTCTTTCCACTTTCTGTAAGAACAATGGACATCTCTCTTCTTTTTCCCTTAATTGGAACAAGTTCTACATATCCATCCTTCTGGATATCTTTTATTACTGTATTTACAGTTGTTTTTGGTAACTCCCAGTCATTACTGATTTCAATCTGTGTATGGGGATTTCCATCATTCAGTGCATACAAAACCCACAATAGAGCAGATGAAATATTACTCTTCTTTGCAAACTCATCATAAAATGAATCAACATGATAAAGTGCTCTTCCAAAATTGTAGAAAAAACTTCTTGAATTCATACTATACTCCTTTTTTATAATAATACGGTTTCGTACTTTTACAATAATACGATTTCGTATTTTTGTCAATATAAAAGCAACTGACTTACTCCTAAATCAGCTGCTTTTATTGCAAATATACAAATATCACTTTTTAGTTTTTTTCTAAAACAGCGACAACTGTTCTACAACTTCTATATGCGAAGGAACAATCACATCAGGGGTATTGCCTTTTTTGTGTTCAACCTTCATATATTGCTTACCGGTCCTTAATCTTGAGTCAATGAGATTCAAAACATAAATATTATCAAACCTGTTATAAATAGTATCTCCTCCAAGTCCGCTTAAACAAATCAGCTGAGTATTTGCTTTTTTTGCTATATCCATTAATGGCTTCAATAAATGTTCTGCATTTGTCTGCGCAAAAGGATTGTCCATAATAAGGACTTTACCTTCATTTCGTTCAGCGAATAAATCTGTTTCATCTTTTCTCATAAAATATAATAGACTTGATAAAATAACAAATGCGGATAAAAAGCCCTCTCCACCGGAGTTTTTGGCAACTTCTGCCCATGTAATCGGATATTCACGTTGTTCCTCAATCTTATATAATTTTATTTCTACATTATTTATTCCAATAATCATATCATACAAATTTTTTGTAGTAATTTTGGTTCCGATAAATTCATGCGGATTTTGATTTTTATCAAATAATCCCATTGATCTAGCTGTTATATCATCAATAAAATCAACTAATTTTACACGATATAAGTTTTGATTTTCGTTCCATTCCGGCAAATTTATTTTCAACATTTTTACCGAACGTTCCCTTATTTTGATTGTAGAATTTCCATCAATTCTTCCAAGATTAATATGAACTTCATTCACATAATCTTCCATCAATTCCACAATCTTTTCTTTTTCTTTTTCGATAATTGAAATATCAACTTCTATTTTTTCCATTAGGCTGTCATATGATTGTATTGTTGTTTTCAGCTGTTGTAAAACCATTGCTGCATCATCTGACAATTCAATCATCGTTTCGATTGGTTTTCGGTAAAACTCTTCTTCAAATTCTTCCATTCTGACTATCTGATTAAGAATGCTAACAAGATTATCTTTTGCCTTCCTCATCTTTTCTTCACACTCTCTATAGTCTCTTAATAATATTCCTCTCCAATCACTCAGTTCCTTTCGGCTCATACTTAAGAAATCAATATTATCAAGAGTATTATTTTCGACTTTAAGATAATTAAATTCAGATAACGATGTCAAATTAGTGTCAAAACTCTGCCAACGTTTTTCTAAATTATCCAGTTCACTCTGCAGCTGTTCACGCTCATAAATCAGTTCTTTTTTTACTTTATCAAAATCCTTATCCTTAATCTCAGATTTGTCGAGCGGTTCATTCTTACAACACTTTTTTTCAATTTTTTTAACACACTCATTTATATTATTATCTAATAGTCTCAGTTCAATGTTTTCGTTATTGATTAATTCCTTTTTAACATCAATTTTTCTGTTCAAATCTTCTATTAATATTTCCAGATTATTTTCTTCTTCCACGGTAAACACAACGTTTTTAATTTGGAGATAGTCACAAGAATACTTATTCATCTGTCGTTCCAATTCTTTTTTTGCAATGTCATACAACTCCAACTGTTTTTGCATTTTACTTTCCAGGCTATGTATTTCTTTTGTCATTCCTTGAGTTATAGCATTATATCTTGCTTCTAATTCAATTATACTCATCTTGCTTATCTGTTCGTTATGAGACGAGCTTACTTCCTCTTTAATTTCAGAGACATTAGCATTCTTTGCCAACTTATCGTCACCAACTATTTCTGTATATTCTGAATATTTTCTAATTGAATCTTCTAGTTCTCTCTCATCATTTAACAATGCATTTGCTTTCATATGCAATTCTTTTTCTTCTACTTGCATTTTTTCAATTCTGCCTTCTGTAAGTTTCTTCTGCTCTTCTCTTTTTCCTAACTCCCTCTTCTTCATTTCAAGATTTTCGCAAAACTCAACATATTCTCCATATGCATCACATATGTTTTCAAAATCACTATTTCGTTGTTGTAAAATATTAATATTTTTATCTAATTCTTGTCTTTTCTTATCAGCATCATCACGACTGTCTTTACAATTATTTATTTTCTGAAGTGTGACAACTTTCATTTCTGACGCTTCTGATAATTGTTCCGCAAGTATCTCTATTTGTTTTTGATTATTTTCATACAGACTTTTTGTCACTTGCTGATTCCTGATTTTTTCCTGACGTTGATAATACTCGTTATATTCACATTCTCTAACCTGTAGGTCATCCATTCTCTTATCAATTATTCTCTTTGTATATTCAATTGAATCAGCAAGACTGTTCTCATCCAAAAGTTGTTCATTAAACAATACATAAAACTTTATATTACCTAAATCAATAACATTGTTATGCTCCCTGTCTTCTATATGGTCAAGCTGTTCTCTTACAACTATAGGAATTGGAAATGAAGTATATACCTCTCCTGTGCTCTGTTTAAGTTTTTCCACTTCCTGATTCGACATTATAACAGAATAAGGAAGCATAGGATTAGATTTGATTAGTTTCTTATTTTTTTCCTCAGAATAACCATTCTTCTTTATCCACTCCATTCCATAGACAATATTTAGTCCAAGTTTCTGAAATTCTTCTTCTATTTTTTCAGGTATCTCAATTACTTTTCCATTTATCAGATTGTCTAATTCTTTTTTTAATGCTTCGATTTCTCTTTCCAAATTTTTTCTATAATTTTCTATTTCTTTTAGCTTTCGCCCTGAAACCAACATTATTTTGTCAAAATCAAATAAATCATTATCATCCATATTTAAATATTTAATAATACTGCTTCTTTCTGATAATTCAATATTATATTTTTCATTCAATTCCACTGCTTTTTGCTTTTCCATCTCTAACTTGTTTTCTTCTTTTTCGTAATCATCTCTGGTACGTTCAAGTCGATGTATTTGTTCTTTGAGATTCTCAATTTCTGTAAGTACTCTAACATATTCCCTCTTATTTTCTTCGTACTCCTTATTGTATTCTTTTTTCTTAATCTCAAGAAATCCCGGTTCATAATATCCAAGAATATTCCTTATAAGAATATTTCCATAACCTTTATTAAATCTATCTTCTGACTTTGAATAATTATTAATATTCCCCTGAATATATCCTATTTCTTCACTTATAGTTCTAATATGATTATCACAATCCACTATGCTATTCTTTGCTGACTGTATTTCCACCAGGATATTCTCTATATTCTTATCGTTATCCGCCATCTTTTCTTTGTTTTTTGCATATTTTGAATTGTAATACTCATATAACCTATGACCGATTGAATTTCTCTCAGGAATCAATTCTTTATTTTGTAACTTTGACACTTCAAGTTGCTGCTTAATTTCTTCAACTTCCTGTTCTTCTCTATATACTGCATCACGTTGTTTAGCACAAAGCAATATATGCAACTTATTCTCTCTACTGTTCTTATCCCTTTCAAGATCATCCTTTTCAAATTCAATCATATCTCTATTAGACAAATGAAACTTTTGTTCATCATTCAAAGAATAGTATTCGATTGATAGTTTTTCATAATCTACGAAATCTATCTTCTCATTAATCTCACCTATCCTCTCAAAAGTCTCTTCTTTTTTTATTTCTGTACTTTGCTGAAGCTTCTCAAGAATATTAATAAAAGAACCAATTTCAGATTCTTTATTTGCTTTTTCTTCTCCTTTTTCCAGATACACTTTGCCCTTTTCTTCAATTATTTCAGCTTGCTCTTTAAATATATTTATTGTATCTCTTCTCTGAATCTTAGACTGATTGTCTCTATATTGCTCTATATATTTTTCGGTTATGCTCTCAAACTCTTTTATCCTATTTTTATCTTTATTTAGTTTTTCTTCTACCGTTTCCAAAAACCACTTTTCAACAAGTCCCCTCTCATCTTTACAGTCTTCAAACAGATTAGACAAACCTGATTCCTGCAAGTTTATCTTCTTAATGATTGATTCCCATTCTTTATAGTCAATCTGATATTCTTTTATCTTTTCAAAATATTGCTTCTGCTGTGACGAATTATTCATATCATAATATGAGAATTGGAAATCACTATCTTTTTTATATTCCTCAAATAACTGCTTGCAGGAAGCATAATTTTTAAGTATTATTTCCTTTTTTCCTTTTTCCACTACAGGGAGATTGTGGATATCAACAACGCATGGTTCTCTGTATTCACTCACAATATTGATAATATCCAGGTTATTACTTTTATCATCGCCTACATCCTGATTTTTCCTAACCATCATTCCCGTGAGTACGTATCCTGCACCCTGTTCGAGAATCCACTCAACTAAAATAAAAGTCGGCTTAGAAGTCTTAAAATAACTCTCAAAAAGTCTGTCTTTTGTGTCTCTATATCTCTTATGAACAAACGGCGCCAACATCATTTGCACAAGTACTGATTTTCCTCCTCCGTTTCTCAAAGAAAGAAACGTCGATTCCGCATTCATAAAAAAAGTCTCATCGTCAATTTTAATCGTGTCATTATTATAATTTAAATTAATAAATCTAAATGCATTTATTTTACTCATTACTCTCTTCTCCTAATACTTTGAGTATCCTATGATAATTATTCTTGTTTAGTAGATTCCAATCCATAAAATTATCAAGTTTCTTCGTTGTCTTAATCATTTCATCCTGCTCAACGTAATCAATCAAACCCTGTTTCTGCAGAAAATTCAAAATATTATGTAACAACCCTTCTTTTGTCGTTTTTGCCCTTGAACCTCTTTCATCTGATTTTAGAGATTCATAAGCCTCTAATATATTTGTAAATGCAATTCCGTCTTCCTCAACTTTATCATCTGATTCTTCAAGCCTTGCTACTCCCTCTTTCAATCTTTCTGATATTCTATTCTGAAGTTCACCTACTCTGATATAATCTCTTGTCTTGCTAGTACTTCCCTGTCCATCATAGAATTCTACCAATAATGTCAATATAACAAATTGAGATAAATAATAATCCTTGTCTGTTGCATTAGACTTGCATAATACAGCCTTTAACTGTGCCTTTGAGAAACCCAGATAATTGTTTTCTTCCCTTGGAATTAGATAAATAGTATTACCGTATCTTTCGATATTGCTACCGGCTACTTCTCCCTGAGATTTGACAAGATTTTGTATTTCTTCATTTTCACTGTATGATTTGTATAACACTCTGTCATCATCTTCTCTAAGTTCATGATTCTCGAGAAGATAATAGAATATTTCCTGACTCATTCTTATATTTTCAAATTCGTATGCCATAAACTATTATTCCTCCCTAACTAACCTTATTAATACATTTGAGCATATTATATTTTTTCTTTTACCTTCTTCACTCATTACATCTTCAAATACTATTTTTTCATCATAATTAGTTCGATATGTTTCAATCCTAACCACATTTTCATTTTGTGGTAATTTATCAAGAATCTGAAGTATCATATCATTTAACTGAAAATCTAATGATGCATCCTTGATGTACTCACTTCTCTCTTTTTTTAGTTCAATAATATCAATAACCTGATTCTTAATCAGTTCAATCATTATCTCCCTGAATATTTCCAATGTCGGTATCAATATATCTGTCAAACCATCTTTTATTGATATTTCTTTTATCTGTGATAATTCAACTCCCATTTCACAATCTGCAGCTTCCAACAGGTAAGAGAGACTTTTCTCATATTGTAATAATTTCTCAGCTCGTTCTTTTTCTCTCTGCTCATACCAGTCATCTTCATCAAAATCAATTACTTCAACTGAGTCTTCTTCCTCTTTCTTTTTTACTGTTTTCTGCAACTCAAAAGTTTTGTTTATGTTGTATGTTTTGACTACATCTCTGTTAAATAGCGGCCTTAAGAAATAATCAATATTATCCAAGGCATCCGGTTTTTCTAATACTTTTTCGTATAAATCTCTGCCAATGGAAAATCTGCTTATCATAGACATCTGAGACAAGGCTTCCAATTCATCTGTATAGACCATTTTCAAGTCAAAATGACTGTTTAATATTCTCTGATGTTCATCTATAGTTCTATTAAGATATGTTTCAATTTCACGAAGATTATTTAACTTTTCTTCATCCCTTTCATTCAATCTCTTTACGTTGATATTCTCTTCTTCTAATTCTTTTGCCCTGGACTTAACCATCTCTCTATAATTATTAAACTTTTGTTTTGTATCACTTATAGTCTCCAGATTTTCTTCAAGAATTTCTTTATAATCTTTTACTGAATAATTCAGTGCATTTCTTCTAATCTGACTAATTGCTTCCTGTATTTTTTGCAACTGAATTCGCATAAGATTAAATACATTTTTTATTTCGTCAACTGCCTTATCGTAACTCTGTTTTTCAAGATGCATCTGAAAAATCATCTCATGTATAGTCAGTTTCATATTATTTTCTATTTCAAGTGTGGATAAAATAAGATTATAACCATCATCAGTAAGATAATAAGATGTTCTCTTTAGTTCTCCATCAATATATACAATCCTATTGGCAACGTAACTTATATTTGTAATATGATATGAATTTGTTTCATAATCAAAAGCATCAAAATACATTGCCTTTCCTTCATTAGAAAGAATTACATTTACTATGAAATCCCCTAACTGTCTGCACTCATCATAAGATAGTTTCTTATAGAAATGTTGCATGTTTATCGTATCAATATACGAACCGATATCATCTAATGTACAATTCTCTTCCTTTAAAGACTGCTCCATTATGTAGAGCACCACAGAAAAAATTATATTTATTTGTTCGTCAACTTTCATGAATCCATACTGCTTCCATGTGGTTTTCTGGATGCTGTTTTGTATCAATAATACATACATTCCAACATGCTTCATTCTCTTTGGAAAGTTCTTTAAAAAATCATACTGCATCTTCTATCCTCTTAATTTGCTATTATGCTTATTATCATATTTAGTATTGTTATTATCTTCAGGTTACATAGTTTTTCTATCACAATTTGAATTATTTCTGAGTTTTTAAAAAGCACGAAGTTCTTCTCATAATTTCAGAGCAAATCAGATATATTTATTATTTCTTGCGGAATATATTTATCATTTTCTAATATCTCTTTCATATCACTGACTGTCTTTTGATCAAAATATGCGAAAAATAATTCTGTAATATTTCGATTCTGCTTTTCTTTTGTATCCGGTAAATTTGAAAAATCATCAATCTTAATAAGCATTGCTTTATATGCCTCCACGAACGGCATTATTTTCCATCGTTCCCTGAAGATTTCCTCCAATCTCTCAAACATACCAATTCCTTCATAATCTAAATCTCCAAAATATAATATATTATTTTCTTTTTGCCTCATATGAGGTTCAACGCAAAAATCAAAATCTCTAAATGACCTGATTATTCGTTTACCTCCTCCATATATTATAGTTCCAATTACAGTTCCAAATATCTCATCACTGAATTCAATCAAATGTTTTCGCATACTAAAAAAAGTATCCTTATTTTCTATAATAAGAATATTCTGAGGAGTATTTGTTGTCTTAGTATAATAAGCCAGCGGCTCTACAGTATCATACACATTGAGATAATCAATATCAATACCACAGTGGTTTAATATTGTCTTTCCATTCTCTTTTGAAATAAACTTTTCCCTTCTCCATATTTCAAAACTTCTCTCATTCACCGATTCAGGATATTTCAGTTTTTCATCATTTTTATATAAATAATCATTCAATAAAAGTACAAACTCTCTCTCTTCCTCATATTGCTCGATATGTTTCATATAATAATCAATGGAAATCTTTGGATGAATTCTAAACTTCAATTCCTCTTCAAGGACACTATAATCTTTTTCCTCTTCAATAATCCAATATGAATTATAAAGCGACGGGGTTTTTCCATTTTTTCCTGATGCGATGACCGGTTTTATCTTATTATCTTCTATTTTTCTTATAATGAATTCATACTGTTCTTTGTAATCTCTTTTATTACATGATTTTAGCAAATCATCAACGGATATTTTTTTCATATAAACATCTCACATTCTTCACGTTATAATCTGAATTTTACCACTTATAACTCATTATACTTCTTGGCATTTCCCTTTGCCTTTTCTACCGGATACTTTGCTTCATTCTTATCCATCTTGCTGCCAACAATCTCATCAACATCAAAACCTAATTCATCAAGCATATTCTGACAGTACACAATCACATCAGCAAGTTCTTCTTTCACATGCTCGATATTGTAATCAGTATCACTCCACTGAAAGCACTCTAACAATTCATTTGATTCAATTGAAATTGACTTAGCCAGATTTGCAGGTGTGTGGAATTGCTCCTGCACTTCATTGGCATAGATAGGCAATTAATAATTGGCCTAATATTCTTCTAGAAAGTTATGCTTAACACCGTCTTTTTTATAAGCAATAACTGTGCTGAGGTTAACATTTTCGACGCTCTTAAAAATATTACCCTCTATATATGGATTATTTTCCTTCAACTTTGCAATTAATTTTTTAGTTTCAAGTCTCTTTGAAGAAGTTGTTCCATCTTCGTGACATGTGCTACATGTCTCAGTAAAATGGCATGCACACTGAAGAAAATGCAAATTATTATAATCTCTCCATTTGCATATATTTTCTTCTCTAACCAGATATAGCGGTCTTATCAATTCCATTCCCTCAAAGTTTGTGCTGTGAAGTTTAGGCATCATCGTTTGTATCTGTCCGCCGTGTAACATAGCCATTAAAATAGTCTCAATCACATCATCATAATGATGTCCTAATGCTATTTTATTACAACCAAGTTCTTTAGCTTTACTATATAAATATCCTCTTCTCATCCTTGCACATAAGTAGCAAGGACTTTTTTCCACTGTGTCTACCGCATCAAAAATATCACTTTCAAATATAGTAATAGGTATTCCAAGTTTTTTTGCATTACTTTCGATAAGTGCTCTGTTTTGTTCATTATAACCGGGATCCATAACTAAGAAAGTTAAATCAAAAGACACTTTTTTGTGTTTCTGAATTTCCTGAAATAGTTTTGCCATAAGCATTGAATCTTTCCCACCTGAAATGCATACAGCAATATGGTCTCCCTCCTGGATTAATTCGTAGTTTTTGCACCCTTTTGCAAATGGCGAAAAAATGCTTTTATGGAATTTTTTTCGAATACTTTCTTCTACACTTTTTTTGTACTCTTCGCTCTCTTCCTCCTTCGATAAACTCTCCAGCAGAAAAGAATTAAAACCTCCTTTAAGGTTGTAAGCGTCAAATCCAAAATCATTGAGTCTTTCGGCAATTTTGATAGAATTTTCTCCTCGTTGACAATAAACAATTATTTTTTTATCTTTTGACAACTTAAGACTTACTTCTTCCATATTATTTTCGAACTGTTCAGTTGGAATACTTATCGCATTTGGCATCATTCCGTATAAAACACTTCCTTCATCTCTAATATCAACTAGAATATATGAATCTTTATCTTCTCTTTCTAATTCTTTAACACTTATTTCTTTCATTTAAAATCAATCTCTTTCACTTATTTTTAATGTATATAAGACATTCCCAATTTACACCTTACAATAGTTTACCATATATAATTCTTTATTCAAGAACACTTAGGTGTTATTGCTCCGGAATGCGCGTCAGCAATGGGAGAAGTTACATTTTATTTGGCTCATCGTGGATAGCAAAAAAGTGTTGCGCTTGTAATTATAATCCACTAACGCAACACTTCTTTTCACCTTTATTATAAATTCAAACTAAATGTAATAGTTTTATATTATTTGTATCTTCTGGCAAAATCTACTGCCTCTTTTAAATCATCAGCATTTGGTCTGCCTTTGTGGAGTCCTTTAAATTCGCCTTTACAGTGGAATTCATTTTCGTCCATTGCGATACCCTTCTTATTTGCTTCGGCTTTTACTTTCTTATATGTAGAATTCAACATAGCAGCTGAACCAAAATTAACTATTTTTCCTACTAAGTCTTTATCAAGAGTTGCAATAAATGCTTTTACTTCAGGATCAATATTAAAGGCATAATATGAATTACCTAAGAACAAATAATCTACCTGCTCACTCAATCCCTCACTTATTGGCAAAGCATCTACTCCAAGTTCTTTTGCAATCGCTTCCGCAAGTCTCTTAGTATTTCCTGTTTTTGTATAATATCTTACTGCATATTTCATAATTATTCTCCTTTTCCAGTAAATTTTCTTACCCCCACCTTCATTTTGTTTAGAGGAGGGGACATCTACTTAGTTATATTAAAGTTTTTGTATTTTACTCAATTATATTGCACTCAATCCATCATGTCAATCCCTATCCAAATACTATTTATCGTATTCTGCCACTATTTATCATTTTTTATTTCTGTTTATCATACGTTCAAAATCAGACCACTTATAATAGTTAGATTCAAGAACGCTTAATCAACAAAGTTATTAATTCTTCAAAAAAAAATTTGACATCTAAAATTTAATTTGATACAATTTAATTGTGCAAAACAGTTGTCAAATATAATTTTGAATTTTAGGAGGAAAAGAAATGAATATTTATGATTTAACAGTTAAAACTAGAGATGGTGAAGATTTTGATTTAAGCTCATTAAAAGGAAAAGTTTCATTAGTAGTTAATACAGCAACAGGTTGTGGATTTACTCCACAGTATGAAGCTATCGAGAAACTTTATGAGAAATATCATGATCAGGGATTTGAAGTATTAGATTTTCCATGTAACCAGTTTGGTCATCAGGCACCTGGTAGCGACGATGAGATTCATTCATTCTGTACAGCAAAATACAACACACAGTTTGATCAGTTTGCAAAAATTGATGTTAACGGAGATACAGAAAGCCAGGTATTCACTATCTTAAAGGAACAGCAGCCTAAAGAAGAAATCAAAGGCTTAAAAAACAAAGCAGCTATGAAGGCTATTTCTAAAATTAGTACTACTTGCAAAAAAACCGGTGATATTGCTTGGAATTTCACAAAATTCCTTGTTGACAAAGAAGGAAATGCAGTTAAGAGATATGACCCAACTTTTGACCCGAGTGAAATCGAGGAAGATTTAAAAGCACTTTTATAATAATACTGCCACTCTACCACTTGCATTATCGGCAGTAAATGATATTTTATTAATAGTATAAAGGAGGAAAAACTATGGCAATTTTAGAAGGAAATAAAAATAATTTTGAGGAACTTGTATTAAACAACAATGGTAAAGTACTTGTTGATTTCAACGCAGAATGGTGCGGTCCATGTAAAATGTTAAAGCCTATGCTTGACGAAGTTGCAGCTGATCGTGATGATGTGAGCATCGTATCTGTCAATATTGATGACGAGGATGAATTAAGCGCAAAGTACGGTATATCTTCTATCCCATGTCTTGTGTTATTCGAAAATGGTGCTGAATCAAAAAGAAGCGTTGGATTAATTCCCAGAGATGAAATCGAGAATTTGATAGGAGGAAAATGATGTACGACATTATTATCGTTGGAGCAGGACCTGCCGGATTAACAGCTGCCATTTATGCAAGACGTGCCTCAAAAAAAGTACTAGTTTTAGAAGCCAAAAATTATGGTGGCCAAATTATCAATACTTTAGATATTGAAAACTATCCTGTTGAAGCGCATATTTCAGGTTTTGAATTTGCTACCAAACTTTATGATCAGGCCAAAAATTTAGGTGCAGAAATTGTCTTTGAAAAAGTTACAGAAATCCGTGATAATGCCGGAGAGAAAGAGATTGTTACACCTAAAAACACTTACAAGGCCAAAGCTTTAATTCTTGCTACAGGATCTGAAAACAGAAAGCTTGGTCTCCCTAAAGAAGATGAATTGATTGGAAAAGGAATTTCTTATTGTGCAACTTGTGATGGTGCCTTTTTCAGAAAGAAAAATGTTGCCGTTGTAGGTGGTGGTAATACAGCCTTAGAGGATGCACTTTACCTCTCAGATATTGCCGAAAAGGTATACCTTATTCACAGAAGAGATGAATTTAGAGGCGAGGACTCTACCGTTAACCAGTTGAAGGCTAAAGACAACATTGAATTTGTTTACAACAGTACTGTATCTAAATTGATTTCTGAAGACAGACTAAACAGTATTGAAGTTACAAACACTTCTGGAGAAAAACGAATTATTGAACTTGACGGATTGTTTGTTGCAATCGGAAGAATTCCTGAAAATCAGAATTTTGCGAAATTGATTAAACTTGACCAGGCAGGATATGTTATTTCCGGCGAAAATTGTATGACTAATGTTGAAGGATTATTTGTTGCCGGTGACAACCGCACAAAGGAAGTTCGTCAATTAGTTACAGCTACAGCCGACGGAGCAGTTGCTGCTACAGCTGCTGTAAAATATATTAATAACATTCAGTAATTATTCTCACCACTTATAATAGTGGTAGCTTTATCCGATAAGGATAACTTTTCCCCTCATTATATAATACCAGAGGCAATTTGCTACAAATGCAAATTGCCTCTTTTTGTATAAGGAAAACTCCGGGATATTAATCCCATAGTCTCTTTCTTTTTCTACGATATATTAAAGTTGCTACTATAACAGTTGTTGTAATAAAACCTGCTACGACAGCAATTACTTTATTTGTAATTCCGGTTGCAACTATAGCATCAAGTGTATTTGTAACTAGTAGTTTTGTGCTTTCTGCCAACACAAACGTCTTCGTATCTGTCTCTTCCTCAGGTTTGTATTGATACACCCACCTTGGATCAATCTCTCCACAACTTCCAATGCAGGACGCATATATTCTCCCGCTGCAGGCTCTAAATCATTTGCCATTTCAAGTGCTTTAGGATTATCAGCAAGTGTGGCTGCAAACAACGGATATGCAACCGTGTACATAAAGCAGCTGGAAGAATCCTTACTGTAACCCATCATAGGATTGTTGTAACCCTTCGTCTTAAACTCTTCGCACACTTTCAATAACTCCGTCCATGTAGTAGGAACACTGAGTCCTTCTTTTTCAAATAAATCGTTGTTCACCAGCATGCCATAACTTCCGGAAAAAACCGGAACCATCATCACGTGATTTTCTGCATCGCGATTGATCAGACCGGGACGGATACATTTCAAATCCAAGTTCAAAGAAGAATCTGAAAGATTTTCCGCATGTTCAAATACAGCCTCTAACGCCTCAAAGTTATCATAACTTCCCGCTACGGTAATGCTGCAATCAGTATTCGTATCAAGTTTCGGAACGAAGTCTTCTTCCTTTTTTCTGGGTTTTGTCACCACAAGCAGTTAGCTATACACCTACGCCTACAATTAAAATTAAACAACTTATATTTTTCATACCAGCTTTTTCTCCTCTCATATTAAACTCCCTTGAGCAACTTTACGTAACTTTTATATCAAGTCTTCATTCTTTGTCTCATATTTAAGCAAGAACTTCATAAATTTCTTTCTCGCCTCTTTGATAAGGGTGTTATCTCTTGTATCCAGAGCTGCTTCGAAATCTCTGATATTCATCTCAATAATAGCTCTGTCGTTACCAATGCTTTCTTCATACAGGCGCTCCCCCTTAAAGAGCAACAGTCTGTTTTCTTCCTGATCCCTTGGATGAATCTTCAAAAAAGCAAGTTCTTCAAAACGCTTTGCAATCTCTTCGTCGGACATGTCCACACTCTGATTCTTAAACACCTGCTTTTTGACCTCACCTGTAGATAAAACTCTTACCTGAACTTCCAAGAGAGAATTTATATCATAAGTATATGTAACATCAATTCCCTCTCGACCGGCTTTGTCCGCAGGAACATTCACCAATATTTCCCCCAGATAAAGATTGTTCTTTGCGAAACGACTCTCACCCTGAAGTACGTCTACTCGAATTTTTTTCTGATTATCATAGGATGTATAGAATGTATCTGTTCTGCTGGCCGGAATTACTGTGTTTCTCTCAATGATTGGATGATAATGACCACCCTCTTTACTGCCATCCTCACGGTCAATCATTACTTCCGTACCGAGTGTAAATGGACAAACGTCTGTCAGAATCAGTTCTTTCACCGCCTGATTTCTCTCCTTCATTGCGCCTTGAATAGCTGCTCCAAGCGCAACTGTTTCATCAGGATTGATACTGCAATCCGGAATAATTCTAAACATCTTTGCCACAAATTTGCGAATCATGCTTAATTTAGTAGCACCGCCAATTAACACTACCTTGTCCAAATCCGAAATTGAGATACCGGCATCACTAAGACTCTGCTTTAACGGCACCTTAATCCTGTCAAACAACTTGCTACACTGCGCCTCGTATTTTTTTTCGTTAACCGGATAATCAACAGCTTTTCCGCCAATCACGCAATGCATGATATTTTCTCCATTTTCATCCAGCTTAAGTTTACACTCCTCAGCCTTGTTTTTGATATGATGAAGAGTTTTGTCATCAAGGGACTCACGTTCTATTTCAGGATGCGCTTCAAAAAACATATCCACGAGAACATTAGTGAAATCTTCTCCACCAAGGAAATTGTCACCGGCCACAGAATGAACCTCTAGAATATCCCCCATCATTTCAAGAATGGATACATCCAAAGTTCCACCACCCAAATCAAATACAAGAAATCTCTCATCCTTGTCCTGCTGGTACAAACCGTAAGCTACGGCTGCCGCAGTCGGCTCCGAAATGATACGCTCCACCTTAAATCCTGCCATCTCACCTGCTATCTTTGTAGCACGTCTTCGCTCCTCATTAAAATATGCCGGCACACTGATAACTGCTTCGTCTATAGTCTGCCCCAGATAATGCTCTGCATCCTCTTTTAACGCCTTCAATACAAGCGCAGACAATTCCTGTGCACTAAAATCCATATTTTTTTCGTATTCAATGCCGTTATCCATAAAATGGTGTTTTCCCAAATGAAACTTTCTGCTACTGCCCATATCACGCTTAAATACACTTGCTGACGATTCCGGATGCAGACTCGCACGTTCTTTTGCAGTTTCACCAACATACACCTGACCCTCTTCATCTACACTGACAACGGAAGGTGTAAGATTTTTACCCAATCTGTTTGGAATAATCTTTGCGCCCTCCTGTGTATAATACGCAATCAGGCTGTTTGTTGTTCCTAAATCAATTCCTACTATCATATCTTTATAATTCCATTCGCTTTATTATTTTTTTCAGAAATATTAATTAGAAAAATATATCTGTTCATTTCTTTTAAGATATTTGCATTGTTCATAAAATATCTTTTTATTACTTTTTAGCACTCTTTCATTAACCTTGTTATATACAATCTATTTACATTTTCTCCGCTATCCAAGGCAATTTCATAAGCTTTCATTGCTTCTTCCCTATTTCCTTTCAGTTTTTCCAGATGTCCCTTCAAAATATAGTACTCAAAGCATTTACATTTATCACAATTTCTACAGATAACACGATTCGCCATATCCTCCACACAACTTTGAAGTCCTGTCAGATTTTTTGTTGCGAAATGATACAAACCAAGAGAATAGTAGTTTGTCCTTGAATAACCATCTTCCCTCAACCAGTTTTCAACACTTCCAAACTCATCAATCACAGCCTTTAAAAAAATCTCAAAATGTCTTTTTGTCAGAAAGCGTTTGCCTGATAATCCATAGAAAGTCGCCAACTCCAAATTGCTCCTAATTTGGTAATAATTATTAATTTTTCCTCTTTGCATCAGTTCCAGGTATTTGATTGCCTCCTTAAGGTTCCCATATTTTTCAAAATAGAATATACTGAGAGTTTCATAGCCATGCTGAGTTAATTCCTCATTACTCCTGATATAGTCAAGATATTCATTTACCACTTTTTTCATAGCATCGTCATTATATGATGCTCCCTTCTCACAAAGCATCTCCATAACATTTCCATACCCCAGCATTTTTTCACCGGAATCTTTTGCATTTTCAATTAATGACATGGCTAACTCCATAATATCATCAAATCGTCCTCCCCTATAGTACAATCGGATAAGCTTATTTAAAGCCCATTCCCTATCGTAATTAATACCATCCGTTATAATTTTTTCCAATCCATCATAACGGCGAAGAGCCATGGAAGAACATATGTAACGATCATATTTCCATAGATAATAGTCGTCACTTTCAAAATCTATTTTTTTGAGTGCAATCTCATAAGCTTTCTCAAAATCTCCCTCATAGCAATAGACCTTTTCAAGCAATCGCATCGCCATAATGGATTCAGGATCGTTATCAAGAATATCAAGCAAATCTTTCTTACTCTCTTTTAAATCATATTTTTCCAGATTAATTTCTGCTCTCAGTCTTTTTATCTCCTGATCAGCGTAGATTTCAAACTGATCATTGATATATTTTAGTGCCATATCAATTGAGTCATCCTTGTTATCACGACGATATTTGAACAGATAATACTCTGCAAGATGACGATTTACGGTCGGATTTTTAGGATTATCACCATATACCGACATATAGAGTTCATATGCCTCATCATCCTTATCCATGTACCAGTTATTCTTTCCTATACGCAACAGAATGCTCTCGTAATCTTCCCTCCAACACGTCATTTTTATTGCATCCTCAAAATACATAATAGCATTCTCATATTGCTCATTACGCTCATAGTAACATCCTATATACCAATTTACTAATTTGGAACACCCCGGATATATTTCTTTTGCCTTTTCCATGGTCTTAATATAATAGTCCTCTTCATCTGTAATGTATGCCATGTATATTATCAGATCAGCAATTTCATTTTTTCTAATACCGTTATCTTCGTTGACAAGACTCTCAATACACTCTGAAATCTCATTCAATTCATGCGAATCCGGATTCTGCTTAAACTCATAATACAATTTAAGCAAATCAATTATCGCGCCCTTTGAACCATGTTCTTTTGCAAATTCAAAAATTTCATCTGCATTTTCATATCTGTTAAAATCGAGATATGTCATAAGCGGAGCAATATATAACTCCTGGTTGCTTAGATTATCAGGAATAGCTCTGGTTATCGCGTAAAAATCATCGATAACATTCTGTGGATAATCCATTTTATAAAATGCTTTTGCCCTAAGGAAAAATATATAATACCAATCCTGTACTTCGTCTAAAATCTCATCACAGATATCAACACACTTGCTATACATATCATTATCATAATAAATCAAGGCTTTGTCACGTTGAAAATAAGTCTTATTTCTCATGTCAGTTTCTACTGACACAGACTCCTCAATCTTTTTAATTGCCTCAGATAAATATCCATATGCCGCATGATAGTTTTCACGTGAAGGATTATTATTCTCCAAAAGTTCATAGAACATTTCACGATAACACATGGCAATTGTGTCAAGAATCAGCCCTTCTCTTTTGAGCATACGCTCTTCTTCTTTATCCTCAGCTCCCTTTTCTTTTACTATTTGAATCAGTTCGCAAGCGTGCATCAGATATGGAATAGCTTCTTCATATTGTTCGTTTTGCGCCATACATCTTCCAAGCAGATTATTATAAGTGTATTCTTTTTTGCTTCCGGCTTCAGGCACCTTAGGTTTGATATATTCAATACATTCATCGAACTGTTCGTTCTGAAAATATATCCAACCAACCTCAAAGATACTCTCTTCGTCTCCTTCATCAGCTTCCTTTTTATACTGTATTAGAAGTTCCTCGTTCGCTTTTACCATATACTGCATTATTGCCGGATAATCAGTATATTTTTCCGCAAATTCTATAGCCATATCCTTGGCTTTCTTATCCTCTCCTATAGCTATGAAATAACGAATACAGTCTGATATAATATACAGAATATCTGACTTTTTAAAAAGAAAATCATGCAATTTATACGCTTTAACTTTTTCTCCTGTAACTTCATATCCAAGTGCATATGCTTTTAATAAAAGATGATTCTTGACATAAGGTTTTGGAGTATTTCCCAGTTTTTCAATAAGTATATTAAAGCTGCTTTTCACCTTTTCATAATCTTTTTCATAAAGAGCAACGACTTCCTCAATAGCCTGAGTATAGACATGACTTACGTCCATGCCATAAATCTCATCTAATTTTTCATGGATAAAAGAAAAATCTCTATCAGCACTCTCTTTAATTAATAACTGATTATATAGTTCTTCTAAACACTGAGACTGGTTTAAAATCAACTGATCCGGATTATTTTCAAGATTCCCCTCAAAGAAATCATAAAATCCTATATTAGTTTTATTCTGTATCTCATCGATAACATAATTAATAAAATTGGCCGGGAACTTTTCAATTAGCGTTTCTCTCTGTCTGCTGATACCAAAAGTATCCTCTATCAGTTCCCATACATAAAATGGCAAATAATAATTATCCAGCAAAAAAACAAGTAGACGCTCTGTCGCCATATCCTGTGTATCCAAAGCCATGCAGATATCTCTATCAAGCAATTGCTCCCACTCCGCTATATTACTTCGTCTGTTAAAGTTATCGTATACCGCTTTAACTTCATCAATCCAAAGATCATATTCGTCTTTTTCTATTTCTTCATCGCCGGACTTTGTGTATTCCACAGCTGCTTCAAAAGCAGTACGTAATTTTTTGAATCCCTCCGGATCGTCTTCCGGATTCACCCTCTTTAATTTGGCATAATATGCCGCTTTTATTTGCTTTTCTTCTTTTGTCTTATCAATCTCAAGTTCTTCCCATATATCTAATTTCTGCATTGTATTTATCCCCTATTTTTCTTTTGTTCCGATATTAATTAATTCAACACTGATATTATTTATCTTTACAGAATAAATAATAATTTACCGGTGTTGCTTTATTATCATAATTCACATAACTTTCTATTATTTTATAATTTTTACAATTCTTCTCAATATAATCTTTTCCAATAGAATTTGTAATAACAAATTGAACCTCTCCATTTTTCATATAATCAATTTGCTCAGCTATCAAATCATCCGGAGCATTATTAATTTTAAAATAATACTTCTGAGTTGGAACTTCATCCAACAGTACATGCACACCACTATCAAGAATAAAAAAATTGAGAGTTGAATGATCTTTGGTCTGCTTAATAATGTTTGCAAATTTAGCAGGGGCATAGTTATTATTATTCTTTGATATGTACTTAAGCGAATCGCTGCTAAAAATACTCAACAATATAACAGCGGCACTGCCTCCTATTGTAATCATTTTTTTATATTTGCCGATTTTTTCATTTTTTTCTAATTCCTCAACAAAAAAATGAATCGCAAAAATAATATATACGCACATTGGCAAAAGATAATATAGCATTATATTTCCCATTAATGAATATCCAAAAATACATAGGAATACCATTACATTATAAATTACAAAAACTCTGTTATTGCTGACCATTTTAATTATATATCTCATTCCCAACAAAGTAAGAATAAAAATAAAAGGAACTCCAAACACTATTGCAAATAATTTAATAATAATTGTCTGCTTTTCCTGCGGATTTCCGTACATAAAAATATTAAAAATAAAGTAGCTGTCAATCATATCCGAAATTGCATGATTTATAAAAAAATAAAACAGGCAGGGTACACTGACCATAAGAAAACCAATAAATGATACAGCCAGACTTTTTGCAATTTCTATATATTGCTTTCTAAAAATATAATCAAAGATCCACGACAAAACTATTCCCGCAAAACAAAATAGAATATTAAATTTTGTCCAAAAAATCAATCCAAACATAATCCCCAGAACAAATAAACTTTTTAGAGACACATTTTCATCTTTTGGTCTTTTGACTATAATATATTCCAAAAACAGATATAAAGCATAGGCTATAAAACACAAAATTAGTTCTTCTACCGCTCCTCCGTTTACAAATATTTTAGAGCCACAAATTATTACATCAGCAATAAATACTTCAATCAAATTAATCCTATCGGAAAACAACCTTACCGATTTATATCCGTAGTACAAAAAAATAGAATTAAATAATATCTCTATGAGAAAAATCCCTATCGCTCTGGGTTTCATAAAAATATCCAGACTTCCATACAACAAAAAAATGATAAGGCCTTTCTGGTCAAAAATATCCTTATATAATACCTTATCCCCATATACTATCGCTTTTCCAATTGTTCTATAAATATTCATATCCGACCATTGATTGAATTCGTATAACGGGGAAAACATAGAAAACACACCCAAAACGCAGGTCGAAATCAACAAAAACAATCCTATATTTTTTATACATCTTTTAGCCATACTATCGTTACTCCAATTTCTTTTTTATCCAATAAACTATCTGCTATTCTATCATATTTTGCAGTGCAAATCTATTTATTGTTATTATAGAGAAATGTACATAATGTAACTATTCAGCCTTTCAGCTATTTACTTTATTAATTATATATTATTATAATGTAATTAATAACATGAACTTAAAACAGATTG
>JAILRH010000129.1 GCA_024698345.1 Lachnospiraceae bacterium
ATACGCAGTTTTCAGAATCCTCTATCGCATTAAGCAAATGTTTTCTTAAAACTGTTCATCAAGTACTAGTTTTTAACTTCATAATAATAATGATTACTCGTCCGTTCCAATTCACGAGTTTTCTTGATGAAAACTCGTTCAGAGGAACTAAATTTTAAGGAGTTGAAATCCTTAAAATTTGACTTCGTATCATTATTATTATTTCAGAAAAACTATGTACTTGATTCAATGTTTTAGCGAAATCCATTTGCTTGAATGCTCTAAGAGTTATTCTGAAAACTGCTGTAGTTTACGTTTCAAAAATCGTATACATTTTGAAACGTATATAGGAGGAAAGTGATGAAGAAGATAGATGGTGGCGTTACGGCGGCGAAAGGTTTTAAGGCTGCATCGGTTAGAGCAGGAATTAAAGAAAGTTCTACAAAGACTGATATGGCGATGGTTTATAGTGAGAGCCCTTGTGCTGTGGCAGGAACGTTTACAAAGAATAAAGTTAAGGCTGCTCCTGTAAAATGGGATCAGCATATTGTATATGACTGTAAGGTGGCTCAGGCTGTAGTATGTAACAGCGGAGTTGCAAATGCATGTACCGGAAAACAGGGAATGGATTACTGTGAGCAGATGGCAGATGCAACAGCAGAAGCACTTGGAATAGCAAAGGAAAGTGTTCTTGTAGCATCAACGGGTGTCATTGGCGCACAACTTCCTATGGATAAGATTTGCAATGGAATTAAGGAACTTGCACCAAAGCTTTCAGAAGATTTGGAAGCGGGTCATGATGCGGCAGTTGCTATTATGACTACTGACACAAGACCAAAGGAAGTTGCTTATGAGTTTGAAATCGGCGGTAAGAAGGTTGTAGTCGGTGGAATGTGCAAAGGTTCGGGAATGATTCATCCGAATATGTGTACAATGCTCGGATTCATTACTACTGATATTAATATCTCACAGGAACTTCTTCAGGAAGCACTCAGTGAAGATATTAAAGATACATTTAACATGGTTTCGGTTGACGGAGATACTTCAACAAACGATACTGTATTGCTTATGGCAAATAAAGAGGCAGGCAATGAAATCATTACAGAGAAGAATGATGATTATTACAAGTTTGTGGAGGCTCTTCACAATGTAAATGTTTTCCTTTGCAGAAATATTGCAGGAGACGGTGAAGGGGCAACAGCTCTTCTTGAGGTAAAGATTGTTGGAGCAAAGAGTACAGAGCAGGCAAAGATTCTTTCAAAATCAGTTGTGACATCTAGTCTTGTGAAGGCTATGATTTGCGGTCATGATTCAAATTGTGGAAGAATTATGTGTGCACTTGGTTATGCCGAAACAGAGCTTGATCCTGATACGGTTGATTTGTTCTATGAGAGCAATGCCGGTAAACTCAAGATTGTTGAAAACGGAGTACCGACTGATTATGATGAAGAGTTTGCAACAAAGATTTTATCTGAATGTGAAGTTACGGTTATTGCTGATGTTAAGATGGGCGAATGTGAAGCAACAGCATGGGGATGTGACCTCACTCATGATTATGTATCTATAAATGCAGATTACAGAAGTTAATGGCAGTTAGTGTTTTTGAATGAAATGAGTTAGGATAATAATTTATTAAGAGGGAGAATTAATGGGATTATTAGACAGTATTCAGAAAAGAAGTGCAGAGAGAGAGATGCCACAGGATGCTATTTTTGAGTTCGGTTGTATGGACAAGGAAATGCATAAAAATATTCTTGCAATTTATAAGAAACTGTTTATCCGAGGAATTCTTGGATCTGAATGTGAGTACAGTTCGAAGAATAATATTTATCTTCAGGATAAGAGTCAAAATATAATATTCTATCAGCAGGGATATTATGACAAGGAAGAATATTATTGCCTTATGATTGGCGAAGAAATGTGGCGGGTTACAATTGTCAAGAAAGCTGATGGGGCATATAAACACCTGGAAGTATTGTATATTCCCAATAAGGTTGGTAAGATTTCAAATGTTGACGATGCTGCAAAGAGGATAGCAATTCAGGCGGTTAACTTATATATTTCTGACAGGTATAATGATTATATTGAACAGTTAAGAAGCGTTTTGGACGAGAGCCTGATAGAAGAATATATAATGTTACCGGATTCATGGTATAAGATGTTGTTACAGGATGAGAATTGTAGGACATTGCTCAAATACAAAGAAAGTCTTACTGTTAACTTGGCAAGTCAGGTTGAGAAGATTGATTTTCTTTTGGAATTCTCAGATGAAGATCTGGTTGAGGGAATTTCACAAAGAGCAATTAAAAAAGTATTAAGCAGGGAACATGTTTTAGATCCTGCGATTGATGCTTATAATGAATACAAAGAAATAAAGATTTTTAAATATAAGAAGAAATTGCCTTTATCGGTAAACAGTGGTATTGAGTATTATGCTGCAAAAATTAAAGATGTTATAGCAGTAATTGCAGCTGTTGAAGATAGAGATACAGGAACGATAACCATAAAGAAAATATCGATGGATGATAAAACAAAATGGAACAACGAAAATGTGACGAATATAATTCGAAAAGGAATTGAAAAACTTGAGAGTATAAATTATATAAGTCCTGTTGTTGAAGTGGCCCAGGATATTCATATCGTGATTGAGTAATTACAAATATTGAGTAATTACAAATATTGAGTAATTACATAATTTGAGTTATTGCAGATATCGGGTAAGTACAAATATAAGGTAATATATATATATTAATTGCAAATAGAGAGTTATTACCGAATAAAATTAGAAAGAAGGAAAATAGAGATGATAATGAAAGGTTCTAAAGAACTTGAAATGAGCAAATGGATAGAGAAGGGAGACGTTCTTATCGAGGCATTGCCTTATATCCAAAGATTTAACAGAAAGATTATTGTTATCAAGTATGGCGGAAGTGCTATGCTTGATGAGAATTTTATGCAGAATGTAATCCAGGATATTACATTGTTAAAACTCGTTGGATTTAAGCCGATTATCGTTCATGGCGGAGGAAAAGCCATCAGCGGATTTGTTAACAGACTCGGTATGGAAGCGCAGTTTATTAACGGGCTTCGAGTTACAGATGAGGATACCCTTGAAGTTGCTGAGATGGTACTCAACAAGGTTAATAAGCAGCTTGTTCAGATAGTTCAGGAACTTGGAGTTAAGGCTATTGGAATTAGTGGAAAAGATGGTGGACTTTTGAAAGTTCAGAAAAAACTTTCAGAGGGACAGGATATAGGATATGTTGGTGAAGTTACAGAAGTAAGACCGGATATTCTTCTTGATCTTATTGAAAAGGATTTTCTTCCTATTGTTTGTCCTATTGGACTTGATGAGGATTTCCATGGATATAATATAAACGCAGATGATGCGGCAAGTGCAATTGCTGAGGCTGTTAAGGCTGAAAAGCTTGCATTCCTTACTGATACTGAGGGAGTATATAAGGATAAGGATGATTCAACATCAGTTATTTCCGAGATGACAGTTTCAGAGGCTGAACAGCTTATCGAAGATGGAACTATTCAGGGTGGTATGCTTCCAAAGATTAGAAACTGCATCGCAGCAATTGAGAAAGGTGTTTCAAGAGTACATATTCTTGATGGAAGAATTCCACATTGCCTTTTGCTTGAAATCTTTACCAACAAAGGTATTGGTACGGCACTTTTAGCTGATGATCAGGAGAAATATTATATTGAAAATAACT
>JAILRH010000155.1 GCA_024698345.1 Lachnospiraceae bacterium
ACTGAAAATAATCCAGATATTAAGCTTAGTCTTTCTACGGTGAGCAGAAAGCATGGAGAGTTAAACAATATAGATGGGAATTGGTTCTATATGGATTTTAACGGAAAGAATGGTACAGTATATAATAATAAACAGATAAAGCCAGGAATACATGGGAAAATAAAACCGGTGATTCTCAAAAATGGTGATACATTGATTTTTGGTGGAGGCAGTGAAGCTGTAATAAATAGCAAGACAGTCTGGGCTAAGTTTATAACATCATCTATTGAAGGCGCATGGAGAGTTAATGATACTGCAGGTTATTCACACATTACTTTTAATGATGGGAATGAAAAAATCAGAATGGATTCTCCTAAAAAAGGTACTGTATTAGAAAAAGAAAATGGAATTGCTATTTATATGGGCGATTTCACTTATTTACTGGGAAATATTGAAGTATCAGGAGAATAAGTACAGCCATGATAGAATGGGAAAAAAGCGAAATTGAAAATTTGTTGATTCATTTGAATGAAAGAGGAATATTAGCACCTGATTTTAAATTTTATTATGAAAAGGGCGTCCCTAAAATGCTCGGATACGGCGGGTTTTCTGTTGTATATGAGGTGGTAGGCAGAAATAATGAAGAAAATCATTATGCTTTGAAAATTTCAGGATTCAATAAGCATAAGCAAAAATCTGAAGATTTCTGGAATACTGTTGAAATAGTCAATAAGTTATCTAAAATAAGTACTAATATAGTCGAAATACTATTTGCAAGAGAAATATTATTGAAGCAAAAAGAAGAAGGAGAGGAATGTGAAGTTCTATCAATACGAGATGAAATTAATGATGATGATACTGAGACAGAAGGAATAATAAGTTTACAATACGTAATAATGGAAAAACTAGAGCCTATTATTAATTATGGTAAGTATAATAATAAATCACTAAATGACGAAAAACTTAAAGATGAAAATAATATAATAGAGTTTGCGATTCAAATAGGTAACGCCTTGAAAAGAGCGCATGAATTTGGGGTTTTCCATAGAGATGTTAAGCTTGAAAATGTGTTTTGGAGTAAAAAAGAAGAAAAATACTTATTAGGCGATTTTGGTGTTGCTAAATGCATAGAATCGGGTGAAGCAGAAACAGTGATTTATACTGATGGATACGGAGCACCCGAGATAAGGAATAATCTTACGGATAAGTATTCAAATGCAGCAGATATCTATTCGTTTGGGATAATGCTTTATTTATTGTTAAATGATATGAAATTTCCTTGTTCAGATTCTTATCATCCTGTGGTAAATCTTCAATATGATCCGAATAGTATATTTCCGGCGCCAATTTATGCCTCTCCTAAAATCACTAGAATTGTGAGAGAAATGTCTGAGTATTACATAGTGGATAGATACCAGAGCATGGATGACGTAATAGAGGCTTTTGAAAAAATTAATGAAGATGATGAAAGTGGTTTGACCTACCAACAATCAGAAGAGTATAAAACTGTTACAGAAACCTATAGAGAACCCTATAAAGAGATCATTGCCGAAAATGAAAAAGACTATTTTGATTTTATGCGAAGCGATAGAGCATTGAAAACATCAAATAGCATAATAACGGAGTATGAAGAAAAAAACAATGAATTATCAGATGAGGATAGTAAATTAGAAAGTGAATATGATTATAGCGAAGAAGAGTCATCATTGGATTATGAATCTTCATCAGAAGATGACGAAAAAAATGAAGTACAGAAACAATATATAAAATTAAGTATATTCCTCTTGATATTTTTAACAATTAATTGGGTATTATGTTTGAAAAGTATGAGATTAGAAAAAATAGAGATAATAAGTAGTACATACTTGTGGATATTACCTGTATTATTATTGGCGGAGTTTTTCTTTCAATTAATTGATACCTTTGATTATATATTCGGTGTGATTGTTCTATTTATAACAGTGAAATCCATAATTACAGTCGGTTTGACATTTGTTCATGTAATAGTAATTGTTTGTTTGACACTGGGAACACCGGTAATAACAGCATCTGGGGCATTTGCAATTATACTATGGATGCAAATTGAAAAAAATGGAATGTTAGAAATGCTTGATATTATTTCAAGGCTTGATATAGGATGGATATTTTTGGGTATCTTATGTGTTGGGATGAGATGGAGTAGAAACATCAAAATGATAGCAGATAGAATTCTTATAGGTAAAAAAAGGAAAAGGATTATAAAACATATTTCAACAACCGTTGGTATGGTGGCTGTAGGGGCAATTCTTGCATTATTGCAAAAGACAAATGTAATTGATTTTCCTGATGTTATAAAGCGTATGCATGTTTTTTTGAGTGGAGTGATTTTTACGAGTTTAGAATTATTAGTTGAATTTAAAGTTATAAAAGAAATGAAAAATCATAATTAGGTGATTTTTATGGAGAGAAATTGTTATGTGGGATAAATCAGATATTTTAAAAATTCTGCAGCAATTAGAAAAGCGCAATCTTCCGTTCAGTAAGTTTACGATGTTTGATTATGGTGGAAATTTACATTTAATTGGTAAAGGTGCATTTTCGAGGGTATATGCGGCGACTGATAGAGAAAGAAAGAAAAAAAAATATGCAATAAAAGTATCAGGGTTTGAGGGTAAGGTAGTAAATGAAAAAGAGTATAGAAAGAATGCCGATAAAATAAAGAAAATAGACAATGATTCGGTATTGAAAGTATATGAGTATGTTCAGTTGAGAGTGTGGTTCACATCAGATAATGATGTAAAAAAAGTTGAGGTAATAGATAATAAAGATAGTGGTGATGCATCTGGTGATTTTTTGAATTTATATTTTCTTGCAATGGAATATGCAAAGCCTGTAATTAAGAAAAAGAAAAATGGGGAAATAGAGTTATATCCTAAAAAACTTCAGAAATTTGATATTAAAGAGATTTTGAAATTGACAGAAGAAGTAGGAATTGCTTTACAAGATTTACATAGTGATAAATTAATACATAGAGATGTAAAACTTGAAAATATTTTTTATTCAGAAACAAATAAATGTTATAAAATAGGAGATTTTGGTAGCTCTAAAATAACAAGTAGTGGATTTGCGGAGACTACAGTATATACAAATGGGTATGGAGCACCAGAGGTTAAATACTGTACGGACGGAAGATACGATAAAACTGCCGACATATATTCACTAGGAATCGTTTTATATTTACTATTGAATGAAATGAAATATCCGTATTCAGATAGTTATCATGCGAATATAATAAAGCAGTATGCAAAAGGGAATGTATTTCCTAAGCCTAAAAATGGATCAGAAGAGTTGAAAGAAATTGTTCTTAAGATGTGTAGTTTTTACCCGGAAAATCGATACCAATCATTAGAAGAAGTAATACTAAGATTTGAAAAAATAAGGAAAAGAGAATATATAGCATATAGTTTAGAAAATAATAAAAATAGCCTTTTATTAGGAGGCGTTTTCTTGATTATGGGAGCTGTAGTCTGGAATCTATCAATATGTCCAAATGTAAAAATTAAAAATGGTATATTGGTGGATATAATTTTGTTGTATTATATTTACAATAGTATTAGGTGTTATATTGTGGGTTTGAATGAATATCGATTTCTGCTTAATATATTTTTCGGGATAGTTATGCTCATAGTAAAAGGTATAACAATTCTAAAAGTTTTACTAGTATTCGTTTTGGCAATTTTTGATTATTTAGGTGGTGTTTTAGCTGCGATGCTATTAGTACTTGAATATGTACCGAAGATTATAAAACAATATTCGGAGGGAAGATATTATTTTGGTGAATATAAATGGCTCGCAATACTTTTGGTTATGATAGCTACAATGTTATTTTTAAAATATATATGGTTTAAGAATCCGACAAGTTTGAAGAGGATACATAGACTCGACGACCTATTTATAATTTATTACGTAGCTGTTTTGTTTTTGGGAATTTCTTCTAAGTATAGCTATAACAATTATTTTATGAATCCACGAAATTCACTATTAAAGGTAACTCCATTTATTCATTTTTGGAAGTACCAAGCGACAAGTTTATATTATTCGTGGAGATTGGATAAAGTAGGGGGTATGGGGTTGTTATTTATGCTTGTAAGGAAGATGAGGATATATTATCTGTTGGCTATAGATAAACGTATAGATAAACGTAATAAGCAAAAATAAAAAGTAATTTGAAGTATATAGTCAGTCCGGAAGACTATTTATGCTAATAAATAATAAGAATAATGGAGGAAAAATGGAAGAATATAATCTTATGAGTGCAATTGAGGAATCTATGCCTGTAATTGCAAAAATGAAAGAAGTTTGTGAGGAAACAGAAAAACTAGAGAAAATAAAGGCTAAGAGTGGAATACGTGGCATGTGTATTTTGGGCGGTCCTTTTATGGTTTTTTGTTTTATATTAGGAATTTGTGGTTTGTTTGACTTGGATTTTACAGGTGCATTTATTTGTTTGGGATTATCTGGAACATTTTTTTATTGGGTTTATTATAGAAGAAAGAGATTTAAAAAATGTTGTAAAAGAATTGAAGAATTGGATCAAGAGCAAAAAAAATTATCAAATGATGATAGACTGTCATGGATATCAATTAATTATCGTTATTATTATTCGCTTACTATTATAATAGGTTATATCACTAATGGAAGGGCCGATAGTGTAAAAGAAGCTATCAATTTATTTGAAAAAGAGAGGAGGGAAATGGTTGCAGTAAATGCGGCAGTGAGTGCA
>JAILRH010000186.1 GCA_024698345.1 Lachnospiraceae bacterium
AACAAAGTGTCGCTTGCGACACTTCGCGCGCGAGCGGATGCGTCAGCATAAATACATCTCCGCGAGCTGCGCATCCTTGCGGAGCATTTTTATTTCATGGGGAAGTTCAAAGAACTTTCCTATGAAATAAAAAACTGCCCAACCGGATATACCTGATTGGGCAGTAAAATATTTATAATTGTTTATCTTTTAGTAGTTTATAGCAGCTCCAAATCCGCAAGGCTTAAGAATCTTGTTGTAAAGATAATCATGCATTGCCTTTGTTGGCATTAATTTATTTGTGTAAAGATTTTCTGCTGTATTATAAACTGTTGCATTAACTATATCACCATATACTATACTTCCGTCATTAAGGACTGCATATGGTCTAACCATAAGATTTGCTGTAAAGAATGCCTTTGAAACACTGTTGTATTCCATAGTCATAGCATAACTCTTTGCTCCGTCAAGTGCGCTTACACTTGTTCCAAGAAGTCCCTTTGATGTAGCCTCGAATGAGTAAACATCAGAAGCATTGCTTCCTACTGTCATGTCAGCTTCGTTAGCATAATTCTTAAGTGCATATACAAGACCAACTTTCTTAACGATGTTTGATGCATCCTGAACAGAATATGTTGTTCTGAATCCATTTGAGTTAGGATTAATCTGGAATCCATTAACTTCGAGAACAGGTGCTGTTACATCCGGTGCAAACATTACATCCTTGAACTCAAGCTTACCTGTACAGTTAACACCTTCTGTTGTTCCAGGTGCAAGTAAGTATGGGTTATCAGAAACCTGCTCTGTCTTTCCTGCTACCTGTGCTTCATATGAATACATATAGCATCCGTATGCAAGAATAAGTGAAATTGTGTCATTTGTATAAGATTCAGGAATTGTTACTTCTTTTTCGAAGTGATATGTTCCGCTCTTTGGAACTCTTACTGTCTCATAAATGAAGTTGTTGTCTGTATCACCATCGATACCACTGTTCAATGAAACAGTTACGTTCTTTTCTGTAAGTGCGCCTGATTCAGCGTACATCTTGTTTACAATATCAAATGATAATGTGTATGTCTGACCTGCTTCAACCTTGATTTCAGCAGCTGAATTGAGCTGGTATGGGTTATCACCGTAACCGCCTCCAATCTCTACTGCGTTAAGGAAGTCTGTTGGCGCCTGCCAGTATCTCTGCCATCCTGTAATAGAGATATCAGCAAGGAATCCTGTATCTGATTCATCAATTGATGTATTTGCAATAACTGCATCATACTGCTCATATGGATCATGTGTATGTGTCCAGTTATTTACATAAACTGAACTTTCAGCCTGTGGCTCTCTCTCAATCTCTGTTCCTTCTGTTACACAGTATGCATTCTTAACGATAAGTCTTCCCTTTGCATTGATATTCTCTGTTGTTCCAGGTGCAAGAAGGTTAGGATTTGATGACATCTGAGATGTCTTTCCTGCTGCTTCTACTTCATATGAGTATGCATAACAGCCGTATGCTATCTGTACGCTTACTGTATTCTGAGCATACGCTTCAGGTACTGTAAATGATGTTGTGTAATTGTATTCTTCATTTGCAGGTATTGTGATTGTGTCATATACCCAAGTGTTATCGTAGTCACCTTCGATACCACTGTTTACTGTGATAGTAACATTCTTCTCTGTAGGTGTGCCTGATTCGCTCTTCATCTTATTTGTGAGATCGAATCCAAGCTGATATGTCTTTCCAGGATCAACATTAACTGTTGAAGTTGATGTGAGCTGATATGGTAAATCTCCGATTGCTCCACCAACAGCGTAAGCTCCGTCACCCCAAATTCTCTGCCATCCTGTCATTGATACATTTGCAGAGAAACCTGTATGTAAATCTGTAACTGTTGTATTTGCGATTGCTGCGTCATTCTGCTCATATGGATCATGTACATGAACCCAACCGTTAAATCCGTTTACAGGATCTTTCTCAATGATAGGTTCATCATCATCTCCACCCTGATCATTGTCATAATCATAGTTTGCCCAGAAAGGATCTTTTGTCCATGTTCCTGAGTGTGATGCTCCTTCTGTATCTTCTTTCTGGAATACACGCACATAGTCAACGTACATTGTAGAATTGCTCCATCCTGAAGAAGGAAGTACGTTTCCAATATAGTTACCGCCTACTGCTACGTTTAAGATAAAGTATGCAGGGCTGTTGAAAAGTTCACTTGTATCTTCAGAATAATTCTGAGTATAAACCTGAACTCCGTCTAAGTAGAATGTAATCTTATCTTTATTCCAATCCATAGCATATTTGTGCCATGTGTTCATATCACCTGTTGGGAATCCCTTTACACCACCGTTATATGCATGGTTTCCATCCTTAGCCTTCCAGTGAAGTGTACTGTTGATATAGTTTTCTGCATTTACATGCTCCATGATATCGTACTCACCACATGCAGGCCATGTGCCGTTTGTACCAAGCATCCAGAATGCAGGCCAGATACCCTGTGCCATACCATTGTCCATCTTGATTCTTGCTTCATAATATCCGTACTTGAACTGCTGCTTTCCGGCTGTCTGCACACGTCCTGATGAATACTGGCATCCTCCGATATCATCTCTCATTGCCTTGATAGCAAGAGCTTTGTTATCGATTGATTTGTCATCTGTGATGTCAGCGATAAAAACGTTGCTTGTTCTTGCTGTATAATACTCAGCTTCCTGGTTACCCCAGCCCCAGTCACCGTTACCAACTTCAAAATTCCAATAGTCTGACTTTACAGTCTTTCCGCTGAACTCATCAGACCAAACAAGATCTCTTGCTGTATATCCTTTTGGGAATGATGTCTTAGTAGCTGTGTCGCCACCTTCTTCTGTAGGAAGTTCTACATAATCTCCTTCAAAATCCATGTTTGAGAAAATAAGCTTACCTGTACAGTTAACACCTTCTGTTGTTCCAGGTGCAAGACAGTATGGATTGTTTCTAACCTGCTCTGTAAGTCCGTTCAATTCTGCATTGTATGAATATCCGTAGTGTCCGTAAGCAATCTGAAAATCAACCGAATTAGATGTGTAATCTGCCGGTATTGTAATAGTCTTTGAGTAGTTGAGTGTTCCGTTTGCAGGAATTCTAACTGTCTCATAAACAAATGTATTGTCTGTATCACCTGTAATTCCGCTGTCTACTGTGATAGTAATGTTCTTTTCTGTAGGTGTTGTTCCACCTTCTGCTTTCATTTCATTCTTTACAGTAAATGAAATATCATAAGACTTTCCTGCTTCTACAGGGACCTTTGACTCAGAATATAACTGGTATGGTAAATCTCCCCAATAATTACCGGCTTTGATTCCGTCAGGATAATCAGCAGGCTGGTTCCAGATACCCTGCCATCCTGTGATAGTAACATTAGCTGTAAAACCTGTGTCAGTTTCATCAACTGAAGTTCCTGCAATACTTGCATCATACTGTTCCCATGATTCATGGTAATGTGTCCATGAAACATTGTTAAAAAGATTTGCAGCCTTTACAGTAACAACCTGTCCCATTGAAGACATAAGGCCTGCTACCATTGTACATGAAAGTACGTAAGCTGCAGCTTTTTTCAATTGTTTTCTCATATTCATTCTCCTTCTTATTTTTTTTAGAATAACTTATTAAATGAAATTCTTCCCCTTATTAAATTATTCCGAACATAAAACGACATTTCTAATCTAACACATAAAAATGATTTTAGCCACTATTTTTCTAAAAATTGTTGTTTTTTACACTTTTCTTTTTTTGAAACAGGGGTGCCCAGCTCGAATCCGCTCCGGCTTTCGTGATTTTCCCCCTTCGGGCTTCAAATCACTTTCGCCCGCGATAAAAACACTTCGTGTTTTTATTGCGTCGCTGATTTGGCTGCGCCAAGACATGCCAGCTCGAATTCGCTCCGCTTCTTCTCGCTGATTTGGCTGCGCCAAATATAAAAAAATAAAACTGTGCCGCTTTGAATGCAAGCATTCAGCGGTACAGTTTTATTTTTTTATGCATGTCTTGGTTATACAAAAAACGAGTCCCCTATAAATTGATAGTTTATAGCGGACTCTATTTTCATACTTTTCCTTAATGGGCGCCTGATATTAATACCAAACAAAAAGTATAGTATATAGCATAATTATTCGTTTCATTGCATAGTATATACTCACAGGGATACTAAAAGGATACTTATATTTCACTAACATCAAATTTTTTGTATGATAGCAGCACAGAAACCGGATTATAATCATCATCTCGTTCTATTACTGTCTGCGCCATTCCGTAAAAATATTTGTTTCCTTTTTTGTCTTCCACAAAAAACTTCTTACTGACAACACTATCTTTTGCCAATCTTTTTCTGATATTTTCAATATTCAGAAAATCCATCAGCATATTGTAGTATACTCCGTTCATTCGTTCTGCAGACAAACGCTTATTCAGTACCTCCTCATAATCACCCACATCATATCTGCTGCCATCACTTCTAACAACCATAAATGTTTTTGTAACCATATTCAGAAGATACAGTCCTGAGTACATCTCTGCAATAACACTGAACAATGGATTATCCTTTTTTTCAAACTCAAGCAAACCGGTCGTAGCCTCTGCCCAGCTATAGTTTTGCATGTATTCACCTATGAACTCTTTTTCCCTGGTTACATTTCCCCTAATGAGTTCGTAATAATCACATTCAACTTTTTGAGTATCAAGGGCTATGCTGTTCCATCCCCTTACAATAATGTCATCAATGCCTGCCTCCTTAAGAACTTCCTTAAGTTGTGCAATAACATTATTAACTCTGCTCTTCATATTGCGATCATAAAGTGAATCTTCCCACAAGATTCCGCTAAGTTCGGAAACACTTGCACTTGCACCTTTTCTGTCAACAAGGTATGCAAGTAATTCCTTTGCCTTCTTTCTCTTAATTTTCAATAGTTTTCCATCTACAAAAATGTCAAAATTCCCAAAAGTCTGAATATATACATGATGACTCACAGATTCCAAAGTTCCTCTCTTTCTGAATTCATCAATTTGTAATTCAACTTTTTCCTTTTCAATGGGCTTCACAAGATAACCGTTTGCGTGAGCCCCATAGCTCTCCATTGCATATCTTTCATCTCTTGCTGTTAAAACAATATTGGTCGTCGGACATATCTGAAAAACTTCTTTTGCCATGGCAATCCCTTGCAAATCCGGCTCCATAACATCAACAAATACTACGTCAACATTCTTTTTCGTGCAGTATTTAATTCCATCTACAATATTATCCGAACTGTATATCTCTTCAAACCCCACTATACCTTCAAGCAAATCAACCAGAGACTCTCTATCCACTGAATTGGAATCAATAACTAATCCAACCAAAAATACACCTCCTGTGCTTTCATGTATAAAACTACATACTCGCTAAAAATTATACACGCATTTTTATATTTATGCAATACTTAAGGTGTTTTTATGCATATTTATGCATTATATACTATAAAAGGACTATTGCATCGATTCATTTTTCACAAAATTGTGCAATAGTCCCTCTTTTAATAATATTATTCTTTTTTTGTATTACTCTTCATTTATATTATTATTCTTCTTTATATTCCGGCTCACCGAAAAGACACAGGCTAAAATCTGAAAAGCGAATAACGCTGAACAACCCCAGGCAAATTGCACATGTTTGAGACAACATTTTAAGTGCAACCTTATTAATGATTTTTTTCACAAGCTTTACCTCCCACTACTTTTTTTATGAATGTCTCCTAAGCATATTTGCAATAATCAACTGTATCATCTGCAAATTTACTGTCCAAAACATTGCCTCAGTAACTGAATTAAGTGGGAAAATATATAGTACAACCATAAAAGCCAAAATGTAGACAAACACTTTTTCGTGGCATTTTTTTATCATTTCCTTTGATGCCTCGTCTCTATATACACTTCGAACCGGTGATATAAATAAAGAAATCACAAGACATATGAACATATCTGTAATTTCTACAACTTTGCCAATTGTCACACACGCCGGTAATATTATAATAGAAAGAACTAATACTCCAAGCGAAACTAATGTGCACAAAAAGTAACTTCTGAAATGAAGTCCACCTGAATTTGTTCTTATAAATAGAAGAATTATAATCGCCCCAATATATTCTTTAGTTTTTCCGACAATTGAAAAAAACAATAGCAGAATTATTATTTTCGACATTTCAAGAAAGATTACATCACCAACATATTTGATTTTTCTGTAATCTGCATCTGAAAAATTCAACTCCTCTTTAATCAATTTCTCTACATATCTCATTTAGCAACAAACTTATTTCCCCATATTTTCTATCTCAAAAACTGATATTTATAACATATCACAATTCCCCTCAATTAAGAAGAATTCTTTTTATTTTTTCTTATTTTTTCATCATTCCCGGATATGGTATTTTTGAATTTGATTGTTATATCATTACATTTACTATTTTCCATTCTCAATACATAATCTTCATTTCTTCATATTGACACTTGATGTTATTTTTGTTAACATTTTATTGTCTATATTTTATTTTTTCGAAAATAATGTCATTAAAAATATCTTTTATATATTGAAAGGAGTACGAAGCATGAAAAAATTATCTACTTCAAAACTTGCAGATACTATAACAAATCTGCGTAAATCAAATAACATGACACAATCTCAGTTAGCTGATGCTACAGGAATCAACAGAGCAATGATTGGAAGAATTGAAAAATCCGACTATGTTCCTACTATTGATCAGCTCCAGAGTCTTGCAGAAACATTGAATTTTGAAATTACTGATTTATTTATTGACAGTGCAAAAGGAAACGGTGAAAACCTTAAACTCGACAAGCAGTACAACATTGCTGTTGCCGGAACAGGTTATGTTGGACTTTCAATTGCAACATTATTAGCACAACACAATCACGTAACAGCTGTTGATATTATTCCTGAGAAGGTTGATCTCATCAACAACAAGAAATCACCTATCCAAGATGATTACATCGAATTATATCTCGCCGAGAAAGAATTAGATCTTACTGCAACATTAGACGGAGAAGCAGCTTACAAGGATGCTGACTTTGTTATCATTGCTGCTCCTACAAACTACGACAGCAAGAAGAATTTCTTTGACTGCTCAGCTGTTGAGGCAGTAATAGAGTTAGTATTAAAAGTTAATCCAAAGGCTACTATGATTATCAAATCTACTATCCCTGTTGGATACACTGCTTCTGTAAGAGAAAAATACAACACAAAGAATATCATCTTCAGTCCTGAATTCTTACGTGAATCTAAAGCACTTTATGATAACCTCTACCCATCACGTATCATCGTTTCATGTGATAAGGAATCAGAAGAAAAAGCTCACACATTCGCTGCATTACTTCAGCAGGGTGCTATCAAAGAAAATATAGATACTTTATTCATGGGATTCACAGAAGCTGAAGCTGTTAAGTTATTTGCAAACACTTATCTTGCTCTTCGTGTTTCATACTTCAACGAGCTTGATACTTACGCAGAGACTAAAGGTCTTAACACACAGGAAATCATCAACGGTGTCTGCCTTGATCCACGTATCGGAACTCACTACAACAATCCATCATTTGGTTATGGCGGTTATTGTCTTCCAAAGGATACAAAACAGTTACTTGCAAACTTCAACAACGTTCCACAGAATATGATTTCTGCCATCGTTGAATCTAACAAAACAAGAAAAGATTATATTGCAGATCACGTACTTGATATGGCAGGTGCTTACTCATACGAAGACGGCGAATATAATCCTAACAAAGAAAAAGACGTTGTCATCGGTGTTTACCGTCTTACAATGAAGAGTAACTCTGACAACTTCCGTCAGTCATCTATCCAAGGTGTAATGAAGAGAATCAAAGCAAAAGGTGCTAAAGTAATCATCTTCGAGCCTACCCTTGAAAACGGCGACACCTTCTTTGGTTCAACAGTTGTAAATGACATTAAGAAATTTAAGAAAATGAGTCAGGCAATCATCGCAAACAGATATGATTCTTGTCTTGATGATGTTGCAGACAAAGTATACACAAGAGATATTTTCCGTCGTGATTAATAATTTAGACTCGGACCAGATAATCAATCGTTCACGAAAGCAGTTACAGTAAAATAGGATGTTGCACTAATGAGCATAATGCTTTGGAAGTGTAGCGTCCTTTTTTCTGTTGTTTTTTTATTTTGTTTTACCCATATCGTTTTTCATTTTTATCGTTTTTCATTTTTATCGTTTTTCATTCTATTTTTATCGTTTTTCAATCTTTTCATATTGTTTTTCGATATATTTTTATTGACAAATGATATTGCATGTCTTATTATATGTTTAACAGATATGCAAAACTCTATATAGAAACATATGTGAAACTTTATCTGTCAGGAGGTTAATTACTATGGGATTCACAACAATAATAGAATTGTTTTTTGTTTTAATTAACTTCACAGCATCAATGTAACGAATTTCAATTTTAGGAGGGCAATTATGAATACCGAGAACTCTGTTAACAAACTAATTTATTTTACAAGAATATTAGTAATATTCTTATTTGGATGCGGAATATTAACAATACTCACTTTACCCCTTTCCATCAAATGGTATATTGAACATTTTGAAACCACTTCCAAAGATTACTACTTTGCTTTCGTTTTGATTTTTGCATTTTGCGGAGCCATGGCTCTCTTGATTTTATGGCAGCTTAAGAAAATGCTTGATACCGTTATCACAAATGACTGCTTTGTATTATCAAATGTTGTGAGCCTAAAAAAGATGTCTGCCTACTCAATTCTTATTACAATCGCTATGATTGTCAGATGTTTTTTCACACCGACTTTTACGGCAGCCTGCATGGTACTCACATTTTTTATAGCCTCACTTTTTAGCAGAATTCTGGCTATGGTTTTTGAGAGTGCAGTAAACTACAAAAACGAAAATGATTTAACAATTTAGGAGGTGTTTTCAATATGGCAATATATATTAATCTTGATGTTATGATGGCTAAAAGAAAAATTGGCGTTGCTGAACTTGCCGACAAAATTGGAATCACTCCCGCCAATTTATCCATATTAAAAAATAACAAGGCAAAGGCGATTAGGCTATCCACTCTAAACGAAATATGTGATGTGCTGGATTGCCAGCCCGGGGACATTATTGAATTTGAGAAGGAGAAATAACTATGACACAAGATATCAACAATAATAATAATAATAATAATAAAACAAAAACGTTTTATGCTTTTAATCAAATTGATAATATTAATAAAGATAAAGCAAAATTATTAAGAAACTATAGTAATAACAATATCTATAATGATAAAAAT
>JAILRH010000192.1 GCA_024698345.1 Lachnospiraceae bacterium
TGATTCCAATAATTCTCAGCTATATATAGAATATGAGTATGACAATCAAAATAATCTCATATCAAAAAGTGATAATACGGGTACAGTAAACTATTGTTATAATAAAAACGGAAAGTTAGTTGAAATGTCTACCCCTTCAGATTTATATGAATTTGATAGAGACGAATTAAATAGAATCAAAAGTGTAAATGCTACTTACAAATATAATAGTCCAACTAAATCAAGATTAAAGAACGAGAGTATTTGTTATGAATATGATGCTGATGGAAACAAAACGTCGATAATTTATAATGATGGCTCAATAACTGATTATAGTTATGATGAAATTGGTAATATTGTTAAAGTAGTTGAAACTGACAGTAACTCAAATAATCGTTGTAGTGTTTCATATAATTATAATGTATTTAATAATGTTGTATTAATGCAAAATGATAATTTTGCAGAAAAATACACATATGATAAAAATCAAAGATTGAAATCTGTCGAACAAATACTGAATAAATCTACATACAGTGATCTGTATGAGTATGACGCTGTTGGTAATATTACATTTCATAAAGAGTACGGAAAATATTCAGGAAATCCAAAAGAATATACTTACAAATATGATAATACTAATAAACTAATCGCAGAAAGTGTTAAAACAAATACAGAAACTACAGATATTTCATATGAATACGATGCAGTAGGCAATCTTGTTTTAGAAACGAATGGTAATAACATAACAGAGTATACTTATGATAATTTCGGTAAGTTGACCTATAAAAAAGAATTCAAGGATAATAAAAATATATCTAATGTTTCTTATAATTATGACAAAAGAGGAAATCTCATTTCTGCTTATGACACAAATATTGGATTTGTATTTAGAGGAAAGTACAACGGTGATAATCAGCTTGTTGAAGCAAAAACAAGAAAAGATTCTTTAAAAGAAAAAACATCATCTTATAAATATGATGGATTGGGAAATCTTAGATATTTAGATACTGCAACTTTTGTTGGAAATTATTATGTTAATGACATTCATAATATATCATTAACATATGACTACACAGAAGAAAATCCAACTGTTATAAGAGAAGGAAACCAGGATTTATCAGCATATTATATTTATGGAGTGGATAATAAAAAAGTATTGTCAAGTGTAAGTAAGTATAATTATAGCGCCAAGGACTTTGAAGTTGAGAAAAACTATTCTTTGGAAACTGATAAATTAGGTTCTGTTCGAGGAGCTTGTTGTAAAAATGATAATGATAGTTTTAGCGTTGAAGGTTATACAGAATATGATACCTGGGGGAATATTATATCAAATAAAGCTGTGGAATTAGAAGATAGTGGTGATAAATTTGATGTTACTAGAAGTTATACCGGTCATCTGTATGACAAGTGTACTGAATCATGGTATACTGGAGCGAGAGAATATTCACCTGAAATAAAGAGATTTACTACAGTTGATCCTGAAAACGGTATAATTATTGATCCAATAACAACTCTTAAATATTTGTATGCAGAAGATAATCCTGTTGTTAAAGCAGATTATAATGGACGATCTACATCATCGTTTTTAAATATTAACAAAATGTTTTCAGCAGATGTAAAGAGTACATTCTGTACAACAGCTTGTTCTATGGCAGGAGACTTGTTGGATTTGGCAAAACACGGAGCAGCTACCGCATGTGAATTTACATATAATCTTGTAACTTCTGCATATAAAGGTGCTACAATTGTTATGAATAGCATTTCAAATTTTTATGATAGCGTTCCATGGCAGGCAAAAGTTGCAATTACTGCTTGTGGCATGGCGCTTGCTATTGCATCAGGAGTCGGCGTTGGATTTGTTGCATCAACAGTTATTAAATCAGCATTTTCATTAGCGGCGATAAATGCAGGAACTAGTATAATATCACAGATGTTAACACGACAAAGTGTTGATGTGAATGAAGTGATGCAATCAGCCGAAAGAGGTTTTTTGGATGGAGCATTCACAGCAGGAATTTTCTTAGGTGCTATTGGAACTGCCCAAATTGGTGGTAAAGTTATTAGTCATCCGGCAGTCAGAGAATTTGTTGCACGCAAAAAAAGTTATTATCACAATTGGATGGTTGACGAATCTGGTGGAGTTCAACGGATTAGAGTTGGCGAAAGAAGAGCTGATGAGCTTGTACATGTGTATAGAGGAACTAATAGATATACAGAGATATCTGTATTTGAAGAAACTGGTCAATTGATGAGTGATGCAACAAGAAATATATATTTAGAGACAGGTAATCTTAAAGGTGCATATGCACAATCGAATAAAATTCATAATGATTGGCTGACAATATGGGAAAATGAAAATGACTATGTTCAAGCTCATGCAGCATTTGGTACTGAATTGTCAGAAGCATTTGGTTTGGATAGAACATTTATGTCAGTAACTACAGACGTGAATGTGGCTAGACAGTTTGCAGGAGAAGGAGGGCGAGTATTCGAAGCTTATATCCCTAGATCTCAATTGATAAAGCAAACATTAAGTGGAGCAGGTGAGAGTGAATATCTTATAAGATTTGGATCAGGAGGTTTTAAATGATACTCAATGAGGTTCTGGAAATAACCCAGAAAAGTATAAATATAGATGGAGAAGAAGTATATATTCTTGAAAATCACATGAAAAAAGGAGTAGATGAATTAAAAAATATCATTTTTTTACACAGAGATGAGTATATGTTTTCCATGCTAGAAAAACATCTTGATTTTATACTAAGCCATAAAGATTTTGCTATTATTTTCAGACCTATAAAAAGGAAATATATAACAGAATGGTTACCATGTATTGTGTATTTATATCAAAAAGAATGGCTAAGAGTTTCTATACAATATGCTAATTGTTTGAAATGTAACTGGCATGGAACTATTGCAAATCCTACAGATACTGATTTGTATGCAACTATGGATAATAGATTTGATATTATTAAAAAGATGTATGAATTACCATTTCTTAAATGTCCTTTGTGTGGGAATATGTTATCAGGTAAAGCAATCTGGATTGATATTACTGAAAGATAAATTTAAAGATTTGTTAATATCTTAGCTCCACCACCTTATCAATTCAAACCAACCAATTTATTACTATCACTATTCCTTACCCTCATCGACTCTCTGGTGTTGCGACAAAACTCTATGATGATGAAGGGAGTGAGTTACGATTGTAACTAGCTAGGAATTGTGTGTTTAATAACGATTTTGAATGCTTAAGAATATATGCCATTATTTTTACAGCATTCAAAAAGTAAAACAAATTCCAACAAGGGGTATTTGTGACCGCCGGTACTTAGACACCGTACTATGGTGTCTTATATACCGTTGCGTGAACAACTGAGCAAGGTAGCGTGTTCAGCAGCATATGATTTATGTGATTTAGCAAAGAATGCAGCCTTAACAATGTACGATTTTACATATGGACTTGTATCATCAGCTTATCAAGGCGCAACAACTGTTATGAATAGAATTTCAGAATTCTATGACAGCGTTCCTTGGTATACAAAAGCGGCAATAACAGTTGGAGGATCTGCGCTTGAAATTGCGTCAGGGTTAGGTGCTGCTGCGGGAATAAAGAGCGTTGCAACGGTTGCGTTATCAAATGCTGCGATAAATGCAGGTATAAGTGTAGCAACACAGATGATAACAAAACGAAGCGTTGACGTTAACGAGGTGATGCAAAGCGCCGGAAGAGGGTTCTTAGACGGAGCATTTACAGCCGGAGTGATATATGGAGTATGTGGAGCTACAACAATAGCAGGGAAAATTACAGGTGAAATTTCAAGCAATCCTGCAGTAAGAGAATTTGCGGCAACCAGAGTAGATAACTTCAAAAAATTTATGGCGGATGAAACCGGATCACTTGATTGGAGTGATTTCGGAAAGACCAGCTATGGAAAGTCAAGTGGAAAAGATAAAATCATTCCTAGTGTGAAGAACGGTGAATTCAATAAATTCTTCGATTCATTGACTTGTGAAGAATTAGACTTGTTATGGGAAAATCCTAATATGAGAAGGACTATTGAAGCGCGTTTGAGAAGTCCAGGAGGTTTGCATGAGTGGCATTTAGTATCACGAACACCAATATTTAAAAGATGGGGTATTAGTGCAGAACAGATAAAGGAAATGAGAACAATAACTTCAGATGTTAGGTTTGTAAATCCCAAAGGAGTACACGGTGGGAGAGGTTCCACAATTGCTCATAATGAATTGTTGGGAATAATTGATTCAAGTATTGATTATGATATGTTTGTAAGAAGATTGAACAATTGGGCAAATTACAGATTGGAAGGTGGAATTAAATCATTACCTAAAGGTTTACAATATAAAGGAGATTTGTAAGATTGATAAAAAATAATAAGGTATCATTATGGCTAGGACAATTTAATACTAGCGAAGAGTTTTATGCCTATGCAGATGGAAAATATGATGAAGACGGTAATTATATTGAATCTGAATTTCAAAAAGAGTTTGGAATACTTCAATATGATATGGATTCGATAGAAAAAGATTGGATTTTTGATAAGTGTGATTCATTAAGGGATTTATTATTAGGATTTTCATATGATGATGAAATTATATCTAATTTTAGTAATGGTTGTATTATTAAAGATTTACATAAATATAATAGTATTCTGTTACTATATAATTTTGAATATGATAATCATAACAAAAGTAATGATGATAAAATGGATTTCATTGGTTGTGTGGATGTGAATATACTTTGAAAATTTAAGACTCTACAACAAAGCCTCCCAACAGGCAGGCTTAATAGTGTTCTAAGGACATTATAATTATTTACTGAACATACTTACACAAACTTCACAGCCTCATAAGGTTTACCACTTTTAAGTATTGCATACACAACAGTTGTCAGTTTTCGTGACACTGCATCGACAGCGACGAGATGATGTTTTCCCTGGGAACGCTTCTTAAGATAATATTCATTAAAAGCACTACCATGGAAAACACAGCAACTGGCGGCAAGGAAGAGTGTATGCCTAAGATATGATGAACCACGTTTTGACATATGGTTATGAGTGGAGCAATATGCACCGGACTGATGTACTGTCGGATCGATGCCTGCGTAGGCAACAAGCAATGATGAGTTTTTAAAACGGTGTATATCGCCAATCTCAGCCAATATACAAGCGGCGGATATAGGTGTTAAGCTTGGAATGGTGTGGAGGTAACAATCAAATTTGTTGTAGTAGGATATTATTTCATCATCTAATTCATTTATCTGATTGTTAAGTAATTTTAATCGTTCAATTAATTGTTTTAGTTGAAAAGCAAAAGCACTTTGTGCTATTTTAATACCGAAAGTATTTATGGCAGATTCTTTTAATTCACAGGCTTTGTCGACTGAAAATCTGTTATGACTGTTTGCTTTCAAAATATTATGGAGCTCATCAATTGGAGCCTTGGCGATATTCTCTGGCAGGAGGTATTTTTCGAGGATTGCAAGGGATGAGCTTCCGTATTTATCATTGAATATTTTTTCGTATTCGGGATATATCTGCTCGAGAATAGTATTGATACGAAGTTTTATTTCGGTTCTGGCGGAAACC
>JAILRH010000194.1 GCA_024698345.1 Lachnospiraceae bacterium
ATTACACAGACACTTACAAGATCTATTTATACATCACTTACAACATTCGTAATGGTATTCATGATTTACATTATGGGTGTATCATCAATTCAGGACTTCACATTACCACTTATGGTTGGTATTATCGTAGGAGGATACTCATCAGTATTCCTTACAGGTTCTGTATGGTACATGTTTGTTGCTAAGAAGTATAGTAATAATAAATAATCAACAAATTAATATACTATATTAAGATACATTTATAGGTAGGGCGGTATCATAGTTGGTACCGCCCTACCTAGTACATTTTAGACGGTATAACTAAGAAGCAGATGTCCCCCTCCTCTAAACAAAGTGAAGGTGGGGGGTAAGAAAATTTACTGAGTAGGGGTCCAATCTCCTTCTCAGTTATAAGCCTCCGGCGGCTTTCGCGATTAGTAACTAATCGCTTTCGCTACGATAACACATTAAATGTGTTATCTGGCGGATTGCAGAAATGCGCAGATGAAAATGTCAGCATGAGATAACTTACAGAGTAAATTATCTCATGACTGACGCGCATTTCGCAGCAAGAACGCTGAGGCGTTCTTGAATTAAGAATATAAGAGTAAAATAAGGTGAAAGTACAGGAGGAAGAATGCAGAAAGAGAACTGGAGAATAAGAGCTAAAAAAGCAGATTTCTACGAGATCGGTCGCAAATATAATATTAGTCCTATCATTGCCAGAATAATTAGAAACAGAGACATTGTAGGCGATGATAATATTGATTTCTATCTGAACGGCACGTTGGAAAAAATGTATTCGCCCTGGCTGTTTAAAGATATGGATAAGGCTGTCGATATTCTCTCGATTAAAATAAAGCAGAATAATAAAATCAGAATAATATGTGATTATGATATAGACGGAATTTGTTCAGGATACATATTACTTGATGCATTCAGATTTCTTGGCGCAGACGCAGATGTTGTAGTTCCTCACAGAATTGAGGATGGTTATGGAATTAACGAGAATCTTATAGAACGAGCCTTTGAAGAGGGAGTTGATACGATTGTAACCTGTGATAATGGAATTGCTGCCTGCAAGGCTATAGATTTTGCAAAGAGCAAGGGAATGACAATAATTGTGACTGACCATCATGAAGTACCTTTTGAGATGGCAGGAAATGAGAAAAAATATATCATTCCAAATGCAGATGCGGTAATTGATCATAAACAGAGTGACTGTGACTATCCGTGTAAAGAATTATGTGGTGCCATGGTGGCACTTAAATTTATTGAAGCCTTATATGATTCCATGGGAATAAGCACAAACGTTGTAAAAAAATATCTTCAGTTTGGTGCTATTGCAACAATTGGGGATGTGGTTCCGCTTGTTGATGAAAACAGAGTTATCGTAAAATACGGTTTGCAGGAACTCAGACATACGGAGAATATAGGGATAAATGCACTAATAAAGGAATGTAACATAAAGAAAGATATCATCAGCTCCCATCACATAGGTTTTATTATTGGACCATGCTTGAATGCCAGCGGAAGACTGGACACGGCAAAAAAAGCAATCAATTTGCTTATGAGTACTGATAATAATAAGGCTGAAATAATAGCAAAAGAACTTAAAAAATTAAATGATGAGAGAAAAAACCTTACTGATTTGGCTGTTGACAAAGCAAATATAATTGCAAAGAACATGGAAGATAAAGTGCTGGTTGTATACCTTGAAGACTGTCATGAGAGTATTGCCGGGATTGTGGCGGGAAGAATCAGAGAGTTATATAATAAGCCAACCATAGTTCTCACAAAAACTGAGAATGGAGTTAAAGGCTCAGGCAGGTCGATTGAAGCATATAACATGTTTGAGGAACTGACAAAAGTTAAGGATATATTGCCTAAATTCGGCGGTCACAAGATGGCTGCAGGAGTTTCTCTTACAGAAGAAAACGTTGATGTTTTGCGAAAAAGACTAAATGAGCAGTGTACACTCACAGATGAAGATCTTATTCCTGTTGTATGGATTGACACGGAATTACCTGTTGAATATATTTCTTTTGACTTGATTGAACAGTTGTCAGTAATAGAACCCTTTGGAATGGGAAATGAGAAGCCTGTGTTTGCAGCACGAAATCTCAAGGTTCTCAGCATGAATCTGCTTGGAAAAGAAGGCAATGTTCTTAAGTTTAACATAGAGTCAGAGAGTGGTAACAGGATTGAGGGGATTTCCTTTAATAAAGCTCAAAACTTTATTAATTTCATTAATGAAAAGTTTGGAAATGAGGAACTGAAAAAGGCGATGCGTGGAATGACAAATAATATTGTTCTCAATGCAGTATATTATCCTTCGATAAATGAATATAATGGTAGTAAAAAGTTACAGATGGTGATAAGTAACTTAGGATAATAATTATTTTGTCATAATAATTGATTAA
>JAILRH010000240.1 GCA_024698345.1 Lachnospiraceae bacterium
ACTATTGAAAGTCTTCGACGTCAGACACAAGAACGTGTTGAAGAAGGATTTATCGGAATAAATATGGCGGCTGATACAACAGGGGGTAAAAGGGTAGGAGTTGGATTAGATAACAATCCAATTCATGCCATGGCTATGACATCAAGAAAATCTGATTTTACAGGTGATTCAGATAAAATAGCAGTGTCATTAGCAGACAAAAACGCGATTGTGTTTGTAATTAAGAAGAATTCTTCGGTGCTAAAAAAATTGACAGATTGGTTGGTTTCACTAAATGCAGATCCTATTACGAAGAAAATTGATTTACCAATGCTTTTGATTGATGATGAAGCTGATAATGCGTCAGTTAACACGAGTCAGGAAAAAGAAGATCCAACAACTATAAACAAAATGATTAGAAAGTTGGCAAGTGTATTTACCAAGTCAAATTATGTTGGATTCACAGCAACGCCGTTTGCTAATGTGTTTATTGATCCAGAAACGACCGAAAAAATGGAGACACAGGATCTGTTTCCAGAAGATTTTATTGTGGCACTTCCAACACCGAGTAATTATATTGGACCGATGAAAATTTTTCCTGCTACAGGTAAATTTCATTCTCAGCTGAATTATATAGAAGATGCTGGGGTAGAAGTAGAAGATGGATGGCCTTTTTATTATAAACATAAAAAAGATTGGCAGGATTATTTGCCGAATAGTTTGACGGATGCTTTGTTTACTTTTTATTTAGCGAATGCGATTAGAGATCTTAGAGGAGATCAAAAAGAACATAGGTCTATGTTAATTAATATCTCTAGATTTGTTAAAGTTCAGCATTATATCAAGGAACAGGTTGAAGCATTACACGACAGGGCATATAGATCAATCAAATTTAATCTCAGTGATAATTTTGAAGAAAGTATGTTGGATCCAACTTTAAAACGTGTATATAAGAATTGGGAAAAATATTATTCCAGCCTAGAATTTACTTGGAAGGAAATTGCAAATTGTTTATTTGAATCAATTGAAAACATTCAAATAAAGGTTGTTAACAGTTCTAAATCATCTGAAAAACTTGAGTATAATGATAACGAAAGTGTCAGAGTGGTAGCAATTGGTGGATTGGCACTTTCAAGAGGATTAACATTAGAAGGTTTAATCATAAGTTATTTCTACAGAAATACTTGTACATATGATGTTCTAATGCAGATGGGAAGATGGTTTGGATATAGAAAAAATTATGAGGATTTATTCCGAATATGGACCCATAAAGAATCAGCAGAATGGTATGCCGAGATTGCGGAAGCAACAGAAGCACTAAAAGATGACATGAGCTTGATGAGGGAATTGGAACAAAAACCAAGAAACTTTGGTATCAGAGTCAGAAATAATTGTTCTAAGTTGCATATCACCGCGGCAAATAAGATGAGAAACGCAGCTGATGAATATGAGTATAACAGTTATTATGGTGGCATAGTGGAAACGCCTTACGTAGTGTATGATGCACAAACTCAAAAGAATAATTTTGAGCAAGTACAGTTGTTTGTTGAAAGAATGAAAGCGTATGCAGATCGATTTGAGCCTACAACAGTAAACGGTGCTGGAACTCATAATGTAATGTATAACATACCAAAGGTGTATATTGTTGAATTGTTGAGAAACATTATAGTTTCACGATTTTGTTCTTTTTTCGATACAAAACAAATAACGGAGTTTTTGGAAGAAAGTCATGATTCTGCGCTTGATTCTTGGAATGTAGTGTTTATGGATGGACGTAAATCTGACGATAAAAACGATCAAGTTATTATTGGAGGGAAAGTTGTATACAAACTAAAGAGAACAACATGTAAATATGAGTTATCAAGTAAAAGATTAAGTTTGGGGCAAAGAGGAAAACTAGGAGGTCCAACTGATGGGATGCTCGGAATTGAAGAATGGGAAGGCGAAAGTGCCGAAACAATTATTCAAGATGCAAAAAATCAATTTGTTGAGGATTACAAAAAGGACAATGTGGGGAAAGCTCCCACTTCTTATTCTTCTGATATTTGGTTCAAATATATTAAAAAGAGAAAGCCAGTAATAATTATATATTTGGTTGATGCTTATGCAAGTGATAATACACAAAAAAAGCAGGCGGAACAATTTAGAACTGAAATGAATAATATACCCGTAGTAGGGCTGGCAATGGGATTGCCAAAGAGTGATAATGCAGCACTTATAAGCAAAAACAAGTATAAAGCCAATAAATATTACAATTGGTTTGAGAAGGATGAAATCATAGCAGAAAGCGAGGAAGAGGAATGATAGCAAAAAGATTTGATGAATTTACTCAACCCAATAAATTTTCGCGTGTTGATTCAGAGCATATTTTAGAATTGTATATTGGTTTAGACGAGAAGGGACGAAAAGCTATAGAACTGAGAGATAAGTTTTCATACAAAAAGGTTCTTAGTTCAGGGGCGATAGAAGTTAATCAGTATAAGAAAGCAGAATATAACACAATTCGATTCTCATTAACGAATAATGATATTAGCGGATTGTTTTACAAGTTTTGCGATGATTTAATTGATCAGACGAGTATGTTAAAAGAAAAAACAGATGGATATCAAACTATAGTTAACAGATATTACCAGTGGAAAAAGCTATTTACATCAGGTAAAAATACGTTATTAACAGAACCAGAAATAATGGGTTTGATTGGAGAAATTCTTTTCTTAAAAAATTATTTAAGCCAAAAGGTTGGTTTGAGCGAGGCTTTGTCTAGTTGGAGTGGGCAAGAATTAACTCATAAAGACTTTTCACTTCAAGAACGATGGTATGAGGTGAAAACAATTAGTGCAGGTAAAGCCGATGTTAAGATTTCTTCGCTTGAGCAACTAGATGCAGAAAATGATGGAGAGCTTGTAGTTTTTTCTTTAGAAAAAATGAGTGAGGCCTATGATGGAATAAGACTTAATGATTTAGTTTTGAATACGGCAAATTTGTTTACGATACAGTCTGAAAAGGAACTATTTTTGAGCAAAGTAGCAATTCAAGGATATATGTATAACAATCATTACGATTCGTATGTTTATGAAGTGAATGCTATGAATAGATATTTAGTATCGGATGGTTTTCCAGTTTTGACACGAGATAAAGTGCCAAATGAAATCATTAAAGCTTCATATTCAATAGATTTAGCTTTAATAAAGAAATATTTAATAAAAGAGTAGAGAGGAGGTAATTAGGTGAAACTTGAGGAATATGCAGAAGAGTTAATTAATAATTTAAGAGCAGATGCTGCTATTAACGGAACAGACGCGGGAGATGAATTTTATAATCAGACCCTGGATATGCTTAAAGAAAATGGAGAATTTGACGATCCGGTGTTACATTGGTTTTCTAAGAGTGGACGTCGTAACAGGCTTATGCAGATTGACGGATATGCTTTTGATGAGACGGATAAAAGCTTGGTTTTAATGATTTACGATTTTGAAGATTCTGTTTCGCCTAGCAATCTCGTTAATACTCAAATTGAAACTTTATATAAAAGGCTTTTGGCTTTTTTAGATGAGGCATGCAATGGAAATATAGAAGAATACTGTGATGATTCGGATGATACCATAATGCTTGCAAGATTAATAAAAAAGAGAATGAATGCAGAGGAGATTTCGAGTGAATTACTTCTGAAGGTTAAGTTTTACATTATTACAAATAAGATTTTGAGTAGCAAAGTAAAAAGACTTAAACAGGAAGATTTTAACGGAAAACCTGTTGAAGTGAATTTGTGGCATTTAGAGAGATTCTATGAAATTGAACAGGCTGCAAATAATGAGCCAATATATATCGATTTAAAAAATGAGTTTAATTCTAATGGGATACCGTGCATAGAAGGGCGTGTAGGAGAAAACTTAGGATACAAAGCATATATTGCTATAATTCCAGGAAAACTATTAGCTGATATATACATTGCATATGGAAGTAAAGTTTTAGAGGGAAATGTTAGAGCATTTCTAGGAACAGCAGGCGCAAAAAGTGTAAATAGTGGAATTAAAAGAACCATTATTAATGAACCTACACGTTTTTTTACATATAACAACGGCATTGCAACGACGGCAGCAAGCATTGAATTAGAAAAAATAGATGGACAATTGTATGTGACTGCAATTGAAGATTTACAGATAATAAATGGTGGCCAAACAACGGCGTCTTTAGCGGAAGCAGTGTTAAAAAAGAATAATGTTGAACTAGAAGGTATTTTTGTTCCAATGAAGCTTACAGTAATAGAAGACAGGGAAAGTGTGAATGAGGATGGTGTAAGGTTCTATGATTCGATGGTAGAAAAAATTGCTAGATATGCAAATAGTCAGAATAAAGTTACAGCAGCAGACTTCTTCTCAAATAGTCCTTTCCATATTCTTATGGAACAGTTGTCGAAAAAATATTTAGCTCCACCCGTTAATGGAAGTCCAAATCCTTCAGGGTGGTATTATGAGAGAACAAAGAAAAAGTATAATCAAGAACAAATGAAAATGTCTAAGGCGGAAAAAGATAGATTTGCAATTAAATTTCCTAAAAAGCAAATTATCAAAAAAGAAGATTTGGCAAAATATCTTTATGCGATTGAGTGCAAGCCAGATTTGGTTGCAAAAGGTAGAAACTGGGTTATAAAAGATTTTGGTAGTGCAATTAATGAAATATATAAAAAGGATAAAGCTCAGTTTAATGAGTACTATTTCAAAAAATGTGTGGCGGCAACTATATTATACAGAACTACAGATGCATATTTGGAAAAACTAAAAAGAATACCGGGTGCATGGTATACAGTTGGTGGATATAAGATGAACATTGTACCATACTCTATTGCAAAAATAGTGTCGTGCATTCCAAAAGGATATTCAATTGATTGGATGAAGATTTGGAATGATCAAGAGGTATATCCTTCCTTAATGGCAGAAATAGAACGTATCACTCAGATAACGAATGATTTTATTTGTGATAGCCACGGAGTGATTGTTACAGAATATTGCAAGAAAAAAGAAACATGGGAGGCATACAGGAAAATTCCATACTCTCTTTCTAAAGAATTTTTAGATAGTTTGATTTCTGATGAATATGAGACTGAGCAGGCAGCTAGTGCTAAATCATCGCAAAAGACAACTAATCAAGTAAAAGACGCAATGAAGATTGTGGAAAAGGGATCTAACTATTGGAAAAATCTTTTAGCTGAAGCCGCAAAAGTTAATATGTTGAGTTTTAAAGAAATATCCTTGTTAAAGGTAGCAATTGATATTGAAACTACAGGCAAGCTTCCTTCACCAGCGCAGACAAAAGCTATTTATCAAATTGAAAAGAAAATAAATGATGCTGGAATATT
>JAILRH010000258.1 GCA_024698345.1 Lachnospiraceae bacterium
ATCAAGAAAACTCGTGAATTGGAACGGACGAGTAATCATTATTATTATGAAGTTAAAAACTAGTACTTGATGAACAGTTTTAAGAAAACATTTGCTTAATGCGATAGAGGATTCTGAAAACTGCGTATGAACGTTTCAAAAAGTATACATTTTGAAAAAACATCCGGGGAGCCGGATGTTTTTCCAAAAATTATAATTACATTAATCCTTCAAGTGTTTTTCTAATAGCAAGGATGAAATCCTGAGTATTTAACTTTTTCTTATTCTCAAGTGTAGAGATAAGATATAAATCTCCTGTCATTTCACCGTTCTCGATTGTATCAATACATGCTTTTTCAAGTTTATCAGCAAAAGCCATAAGTTCAGGAATATTGTCAAGTTCACCACGTTTTCTTAGAGCTCCTGACCATGCAAATATTGTTGCGATTGGATTTGTAGAAGTCTCTTCGCCTTTTAAGTGTTTGTAGTAATGTCTCTGAACTGTACCGTGAGCTGCTTCGTATTCGTAATATCCGTTTGGAGATGCAAGTACAGAAGTCATCATTGATAATGAACCGAATGCTGTTGCAACCATGTCTGACATAACGTCTCCATCATAGTTCTTACATGCCCAGATATATCCACCTTCAGAACGCATTACTCTTGCTACTGCATCATCGATAAGCGTGTAGAAGTACTCAATTCCTGCAGCATCAAATTTGTCTTTGTATTCACTTTCAAATATTTCTGCAAAAATATCTTTGAATGTATGATCGTATTTTTTTGAAATTGTATCTTTTGTTGCAAACCAAAGATCCTGTTTTGTATCTAATGCAAAGTTGAAACAACTTCTTGCAAAGCTTTCAATAGAACCGTTTAAGTTGTGCATACCCTGAATGATTCCAGGTGCGTCAAAATTATGAATAAGTTCTCTTGTCTCTTCACCTGCTTCGTTTGTATAAACAAGTTCTGCTTTTCCGGCAGCCGGAATCTTCATCTCTGTTCCTTTATATACATCACCGTATGCATGTCTTGCAATTGTGATTGGCTTAGTCCAGTTCTTAACATATGGCTCAACACCCTTTACAATGATTGGAGCTCTGAAAACAGTTCCGTCAAGAATTGCTCTGATTGTTCCGTTAGGACTCTTCCACATTTCTTTAAGGTTATACTCTGTCATTCTTGCAGCGTTTGGTGTGATTGTTGCACACTTAACAGCAACTCCGTATTTCTTTGTTGCCTCTGCTGAATCAAATGTTACTTGATCATTTGTCTCATTTCTGTATTCAAGTCCTAAATCATAGTATTCTGTCTTTAAATCAACGAATGGAGAAAGTAATTCATCTTTAATCATCTTCCAAAGAATTCTTGTCATCTCATCTCCGTCCATCTCAACTAATGGGGTGGTCATTTTAATTTTGTCCATTTGTATTTCCTCCTTGCACATCTTTATGATTACACATACATCTTACAAGACTCTCTATCACTAAAGATATCTTTTATGATTTTCGTTCTTATTTTTTGCATGTTTATCAAGACACATTCTTTTGAATTATACTCTAATTAATTATTTTTGTAAATAAATTTACGAATATCTATTAATCCGTAACCCTGTCTGTTCTTTTCTCTGAACAAATCCGTACAGGACTTACATAAATTAAGTTTTATCTGATTATTATCACAATCTTTATATACACTTTTATACAACGCTATGCACCCGGATACAATAGGTGTCGCCATGGATGTGCCACTTTTATTGGTGTAGCTTTTCAAATTATATAGATTATTGCAGCTCACTATTCTATTTGCCGGTGCAAGTACTTCCGGTTTATACTCTCCCTCTTTTCCACGACCTGAATAATCTGTAAGTCTTTTATTATTAATTACTACAACTTCATTATTTTCAAGTGCTCCAACCGTTATAATTTTAGAATTTATTCCCGGGGATGTTACTGTATCATTTTTTGGTCCGCTGTTTCCAGCTGAAGCAACTACAACTATATCTTTATCCCACATATTTTCAATGCAGTTATTCATTATTTGCGTATTTTTGTTAATCTCAGAAGTTCCAAATGATATATTAATAATGTCTATTTTATATTTTTGTTTATTATCCAAAATCCAATTACACGCTTTTATTATATTTTCTTCTTTTCCTATTCCTTTATTATCCAAAACCTTTAACACAATCAGTCGAGCCCCGGGAGCAACACCTTTATATCTTCCTTTGGACAAATATCCGCTTCCTGCACATATTCCTGCAATATGAGTTCCATGACCATTATCGTCATACATTTTATCAATACCATCATCACTGCTTTTAAAACTCCCGTTTTGGGAGCCACGAACAAAATCTTTAAAGCATATTATTTTTCCATCTAAATCCGGATGCCTTGCAACTCCGGTATCCATTATTACTATATTTATATCTTTTCCAATAATTCCTTCCCTCAAAATCTCATCAATCTGAAGTTTTCTTCTTACATTATTCATATTTTCATCCTGAAATTTATATAATAATATATGCTGTTATTTTTGTCGTGAACAATTATTATCAGATAATGATACTTATTTATAAAAATTTGCAATAATTGTTTTCATTTTATTTACTCAAGAAATATTTCTGTCAACATTATCCTAATCCCATCATATACTTGTAGTGTAAACATAATTAAGAGGTATTCTAATGAGTGATTTAACTGCAACACAATGTGGATGTGACTGTCAGGATGGAGGGAATAATTTTCTTTCTTTAATTCTTATTCTTCTTTTATTTGGTAACAACGGTTGTGGATGCTAAACCTGTTTCCTTATTGATATATCAGATGTAAGATAACTCCCACTTCAAGCACATATGTGCTAAGTGGTGAATAACAAAAAAAGTATCAGGCGTTTTCCTGATATAAAGATATGTGTACAAAAGTTTATTCGATTTAATGTCAAATGGAGATATTCCTTTTGATTTAAATGATATCAATACATTTATGTAAATAATAGGAGTTATAATGAATAACGAAAACAATAACAATAACAATAACAATAACAATAACAATAACAATAGCAATAGCAATAATAATAATAATAATAATAATAATAATAATAGTCAAAATATAAACAGCGACAATTCAAAGAACTGGTGGATGAACCATCCTACACTTGCAGGAATATCAAAAGAAAAGTTTGAAATACTGAATTCAATAATCGAAAAAAGTCAAAAAATTGATTCGAAAATTTTAATTTCATTTATTTTATCGGAATCGGGTAGAGCGGCATCAATGGGAATACATTTCAACAACGAAGAGACAGACCTTCTTATTGATGTTATTACAAAAGATATGTCTGAAGATCAAAAGAAAAAAGTTAATTCAATCAGAAAATTTGCTGCCATGATATCAAAAAATAATCGCAGGAAATAGCAACTATTTCCTGCGAAATATAAATCAGGTTACAATTAGAAACTATGGCCGCCGGAGCTGTGACCTCCACCACCTCCTCCGCCTCTGCTTCCACCGGAACTACTACCGCTGCTTTGAGGCGAGTAAGTTTTCATTGTATCAATTAAAACAACTCTTAAATTATTAATATTTATTCTCTTCTTGGTTTTATTAATAATCTCTTTATAAGATGCCGGCTTTATCTGGTATGTCGAAAGAATGATACAGAAATTAACAATAAATCCAATAGCTATAGCCAGCAATATATTAGAAATAATCTTAAGTGGCTGCGCTATTTTTCCGCCTTTCATCAAAATACCAATTGATGAATACACTTCGCTGGCTGTCTTAAAATAGTCACCTTCATGAGCGTACTTATATACATTATCAGTAATTGTATTAGCGTAAGAGGATGTTACTCTGTCTCCAATTGTTTTGGTACTGTCTATAATAATTTCTCTGTTATACATATCAATGAAAAATACTGTTGCACTTTCATCATAATAATATGTATTGAGATAATCTTTTGCAACTTGAGTTGATGAATATGACCCCGAATTATCTTCTGTCAGAAAACATACATGACCGTAATCTGTAATTTCCATCATTATTTCTAACAATGATTTTTCTTGAGAATCAGTAAGCAAATCAGCTTTATCATTGATGTCTACTACATAACCGGTATTACTGTTTCTGTAAACTTCTTCAGCGTTCACTCTGCAATTTATGCAAAATGAAAATATAAATAAAAATATAAAAAACGATATAACATTAATATTACGCACGGTCATCACCTCCTGTTCTCTTAAACTGTGGAAGTTTTCTGGTAGATAATAAATTATAATTATATATTACAACAAGGAAACATAAAATTGATGCAATCAATTCTAAAATAACCGCACCATAATAATATCCATCAAAAACAGGTTTTGAAAAAACAACAATAACTCCGATTACAATAGATATAATATATGTCACTATCGCGTATATATTATAATTCTTTGGTATGTCATCATCATTATTGACAACTTTATCCAGCATTCCCTTATCTCCGATATTACTATCCTTATTCTTAACACTTTTACTCTCAACAAGTACAGTAATAAAACCAAATACTGATACAATAGTTGCAATATACAACGCAACTCTTGGAACAATCAGTGGAAACAGTGACAACAATATGAATATAGGAATTGCAACAATTAAGGATCCCAAAATATATTTTTTAAGATCAATAGGTATATCTGCCGCTATTTTTCCAGTATATCCGTTTACAGTTGCATATGTTACTCTGTCCCCAAATCTGTGAGAAACAAACCACACAGGATACATTGATTCCTCTTTACATCTAACATTAGTATTAAATATCGCACTTTTTCCAGTCACCGGATATTTTATACTAATTGATTTCACATTAGGTTGTTTTTCAATTTCATCAGTTGTTGAGTTATTTACAATATTTTCCACGTCTGGCGCATACACATCTGACTGAACGTCCGTTGTATCTGCATAAAAACCGCTAAAGAAAGCAGGTGTAAACTTAACAGCTTTGGAATGATCATAAGGTGCAATAGCACCACTTATTGAATCTGCAAAAGAAGATGACGCATCATAAGAAATCCCATTGTATTCTGCATCAAGGTTGAAATCTATATCATAGGTTTCCTCATACTTGTAATCTCCTCTTCTGTATGTTTTTTTTCCTTTTAACTGAACATAATTATACTGTGACGAATCATACACCCAGTAAGGCATGTAAATTCCTCTGAAACTGTCCAGATATTTTTCATCCTTATATTCAGCCGGAGCATATATGGCTTTCTTCATTCTCTGTCTGTACAGTTCCTTACACTCATCCTTTGTAATTTTGAAAGGAATAATGCTTGAAGGTCGTTTGCTCTTGCATATTCTGCTTGCAAGAACAGTCGAAGCTCCACAGAAAGTACAAAACGTTGCAGCCTCGTTCTCATCACTGATAATTTCACCGGCGCACTCAGGACAAGTATATATAGTTGTCATATATGAACCCTGATTTGCGGTGTCATCAATCATAAATGCATTAGGGTCATTTACTACATGCTCTTCAGCATCTGCTTCGTTTTCCTCAAATTCATACGGATCGTAATATGTATCACAGTAACTGCAGAACATCTTTTGGGATTTTATGTCAAATTTGACATTTCCTCCGCAATTCTTACATTGAATCATAGTTCCTCCTTTTCATACATTTCATTAATTATCAAGTAAAAATGATAACTAATTGAAAAAAATATTAATTATAAATTTACTGATAATACTATCATAATAATCTTACTGAGTTTCTTCTTCACTAAAAGTTTCGGCTACAGAAGTTGTTTCTACAGGTTTTGTTTCATTTTGATTATTCTGTGCCTTTGTTGTTTCTTTAACCTTAGCTGCAGTTTCTTTTTGTTTTTTTGTTGTTTCCTTCTCTTTTAGTTTATCCGACTTCTTTTTATCAGTATTTTTATTGCCTTTATTGTCTTTGCTATTATTCTTATCTTTAGATTTCTTTGTTGTTTTCTCTTTTTTGTCTTTCTTTTCATCTTTTTCTTTTTTCTGCTTAATAATTTTTACAGCTACCTGAGCAGAACCAATATTCCCCGAATCATCGGTTGCCACAACATTTACATAATTGATTCCTTTTTTTAATTCTTCCTTAGGAAATGCAGATACAACTATTTTGCCTTCATTAGAAGAACATGCATCTTCTACAAGTTTTTCAATTTCATTTTTGACTTTTTCTTTTTTTACCTTACCATCAGAGACATCTTTCATCTCGTATTCAAGTTCCTTGTCAGGAATCTTTATAACAGGTGGTGTAGTGTCAATTATTTTGTATTTTATTGTTGCCTTAAATTCAGTTCCGCTTTTGGCTTTATAATAATAATTTAGTTCCCTTTTTCCTACTGAAGACGTATCAAGGGTATCATGGGAAAGATTATCTGTAATTACTTTTCCGCTTGCACTAAGTGCAATTATATTGGCATAATAATCTGCAGTATCGCCTTTCTCAACGTACACATACTTACCATAATATGAAACTGCTCCATTAGCAGCCTTTTTATAAGGATTGCCCTTTGGAATATCTGTTGGATCCCAACCGCATTTATCATACAAATCCTTAGTCTGACTAATTTCAAGGGGAAGTTTGTCTTCTTTTTTTCCTTTTACGATCTCAACAACAGTTCCGGTACCGCAATTGTTAAAAATCCAAGCGGCATCTCCGGCATACAATTGAATATTCTTATTATTCTTCTGTGATTTTCCAATTTTTTTGTAACTTGATGCTTTTAAGCACCAGCTGTATTTATCGCTATAGTCTGCAGATTGCAACCAGGCATTATCACTGTATCTGAAATTATATTTATTCCAAATATTATCAGTAATGTTAGTATTTCTCCATTCATACGATTCAAAAAGCTTGTATTGTCCTTTTTTCACCTTAGAACCAATAGAGGCTTTCATTACTTTGACAGCCTTTTTGTCTGTTTTTTTCTTATTCTGCTGATATATTATCACTGCAGATTTTTTGATATTAATCTGAATCAGATACTTATCATATATCTCCTGCTTCTTTTGCTCTTCAGCTTTCTTATTTTCCGAAGCTTTCTTTTGTTCAACATTTCCAACTCCAAAAGACTGCCCTGTGAGCTTGCTTCTTACAAACATTAGCCCACTCATAATTATGGCTGCAACAATTACAATCTCTATAATTGTAACAATGGCATTCTTCACTTTTTTATTTTTTAATATATCCGATAATGGCATTTTTCGACCTCTAATCCAATTATAATTAAATGCGAAGTCCATTATACCATAATTAATAAATTTATAAAACCATACTTTTTGAAACGTACAATATACGATGCTTTCAAAATAACCGTTTCGCATTATATGAATGTTTTCTCTAAACAGTTCGACAATACTTGAAGGATTATCTTCAAAATAAGCATGCTTCTCGTTCGCACAAATTCGTGAGTTTTCTTTATGAAAACTCACTCAGATATATAACTCTCAAAGAGAGTTATAAGCGAAAGTGATTGTTTACAATCACGAAAGCGAGCGTAACTTCGAATCATTCTTCTTTTATCAGAATCCTTCTAAGTTTGTCTCAATTGTTATTTCGAAATCCATTCATATAATTGCTCCTCTTGTTATTTTTGAAAGCATCTGTAATTCACATTTCAAAAGTATACGCTTTATGAAA
>JAILRH010000017.1 GCA_024698345.1 Lachnospiraceae bacterium
TCAATTATATGCATGAATTTATTTCAAGTTTTCTATATCAATTTTATATTTATTCTATCAGAAAAACAATCATAAAATTTATTCCTTTTTCTTGAGCTTGTTATACTTTCGGTGTATGATATATTTATAAAATGTACCGTAAATCGGAGAGGGTGAATGTATGAAGTTTAAACGTGATAATAAATATTTTCGGTGGGGGATAACTGCATTTCTTGTTATTGCTGCAAGCATATGCTTTTATTATTTAATTTTCCATGGTGCTGAGTTTAAAAAAGATATTGACGCAATCATTAATATTTTAATGCCTGTTGTTTTCGGTCTTATTACAGCATATCTGCTTACTCCTGTATTAAATTATATAGAGTATCGTATTTTGTGTCCGATATGTAATAAGTTGAAGATTCAGGATTCTGAAAAAAGAAGATATATGCTTCGGTTTGTCGGGATACTTGTAACGGTTGTTTTGTTTTTCTCCATTCTGTATTTTATTATTTCCATGATGCTTTCGCAGATTGTTCCGAGTATCATGAACATTGTTTCAAATTTTGATAAATATATTAGCAATTTTACTAAATGGATTAACAAACTTTTGGCTGATAACCCTGATTTGGGTGACTCGATTATAAAATTGATTGATAAGTATTCGGTTGAATTAGAAAACTGGTTTAACGACTCTGTATTATCCAGAACAAGTGAGTTGATTAAGACAGTTTCTTTGAGTGTTATCGGTGTCTTTAAATTTTTCTGGAATTTTATTATTGGATTTATTATTTCAATCTATGTATTGGCCAGTAAAGAGAAATTTGCCGGTCAGGCAAAAAAGATTACCTATGCATTGTTAGAACGTGAAAATGCTAATATTGTTATTAATAATTTCCGTTTTACACATAAAACCTTTATCGGTTTTATCAGCGGAAAACTTCTTGATTCTGTAATAATCGGTGTGCTTTGCTTTATCGGTACAAGTATTTTAAACACACCATATGCTGCACTTGTAAGTTTATTTATCGGGGTAACAAATGTTATACCGTTTTTTGGACCATATATCGGAGCGATTCCCAGTATTATTTTGATCTTTGTTGTAGATCCCGGGCATCCACTTAATTGTCTTTATTTTGCGTTGTTTATTCTACTTCTGCAACAGTTTGACGGTAATATTTTGGGACCGAAGATTCTGGGGAACTCGACCGGTTTGACGGGCTTTTGGGTAATTTTTGCCATCACGTTGTTTGGCGGGCTGTTTGGCATAGGAGGTATGATTGTCGGTGTACCGATTTTTGCTGTAATTTATGCGGCACTCAGAGCATTTGTGAATGCGATACTTTTGAGAAAGAATATTCCGGTTGAATCAGATAAGTATATTTATATATCAGCTATTCAAGCAGATGGAAATATGAATAAGATTATTCCTGAATACAAAATACGAAAAAAACATCGCTCAAAAACAAATTATGGTGAGCGTTTTATGTCTAAAATGGAACTGCAAGGTATGAATACTCAGGGAAAAGTACCTGAAGAAGTCATTGAAGAAGTCATTGAAGAAGTTTCAAATGATGAAGCGGATAAATCTTCCGAAAATAAGGATAATGAATAATTAGGAGTAGATTAATAGATGAGGTTTGTTGTACAAAGAGTTTTAAATGCAGAAGTTAAAGTTGAAGGGAAGGTTTGTGGAGCGATTGATAAAGGATTTCTTGTATTAATAGGTATATGCCAAACGGATACCAGGGAAATTGCAGATAAAATGGTACGGAAATTAATTGGATTACGGATTTTTGAAGATGAAAACGGAAAGACAAATCTTGACCTAAATTCAGTAAATGGAGAGCTGCTTTTAATTTCTCAATTTACGCTTTATGCGGATTGCAGAAAAGGAAACAGACCGTCATTTACAAGAGCTGAAAAACCTGATGCTGCAAATGAATTATATGAGTATATTGTAAAACAATGTAAAGAACATATCTTGAGAGTAGAACAAGGTATTTTTGGAGCAGATATGAAGGTTTCATTGTTAAATGATGGTCCGTTTACTGTGATTTTGGATTCTGATGAGATTGCAGGATAATGAGTGGCTGAAAGACGCTAGTTCATTTAGTAGGGAAAGAGAGGAGACCCTCTATGTTTGATTGGCTGGAATACGATAAAAGTGTAAGAAAAGGATTTGAGGAACAGGAAAAACAGCTGAGTGAACTTCTCAAGAAGCATATTGAAAAAAATACGCAGATTCGGGAAATGACGTTGTTTGACAGACCTGATCAGGAAACTTTAGATCGTATAGCAGCTATGGAGATTCCGGCAAAAGGCAGAGATCCACTTGTTGTAGGAGAGGAATTGGTGAATGATGTTTTTGAGCATGCAATGCTTCTTCAACATCCAAGATTTTACTCCTTTGTGGCTTCTGCAGTATCACCATATTCTCTAGCGGGGAGTATTCTTACGGATATCTACAACATTCATGCCGGTGGATGGGAACTTGCTCCGTGTGCGGGATTGATA
>JAILRH010000003.1 GCA_024698345.1 Lachnospiraceae bacterium
ATGCTGGCCTGCATCTACTGTTACCGTTACAGGTCTCTTCGTGATTGTAAACTTGATTGTTCCAGGCTCTGAATTATGGGTTGAATCCACAATTGTAATGTTATAGTTCCTGTTTGTAGCAGTTGTTGGATCTGCTGTAAGCGATATGTTGTAATCTCCTACATTTTCTCCGGCAGTTCTTACTGCTCCAACATCAAGAGTCTCTCCGTTCTCCTCACCTGTTACATTCCATGTGAGCTCAGGATCGTCGTTTCCGTATATCTTTGTCTTGCTTTCTGCCGTTACTGTTGCTGCCTTCTTGTCAATTACAAGCGTTTCCGTAGTCTGACAAGGCTTATAATACGGTGTTTCGGCAACACTTACTCTTACGGTATAAGTTCCGGCGTCCTTAGGAACAGCTGTTGTATACGCACCATCTCCAAGTTTGTACTCAACAGTCACTGCACCATGCTCAGGTGTTGGCATAGCTGTAGATAATCTTGTATCTTCAATAACCAGGTTTGCTCCAATGCCATTTATGTCTTCAGTATTTGTAATTACGTAATTCGGTTCAGTATTATATAATCCGTCATAAACCTGTGTATAGTTGCCTTCTGAAAGTGTTGTATTGCTTATATCAGTTATAGCAACACTTGTATCTGCCTTATCAACTGTAACCTGAATTGTTGTTGTTTCCGGAGCATCACCGTTACCACTGTAAGATGTGTCAAACGGTTTGTAATGTACTATAAATTCATATGGTGTTGCACTTGCTGCTAATGTGTCTAAATAAACTCCTGTAAATGTAATATTTCCATTATCATAATCTACTGAATATTTTGAATCTTCAGCATTATCAAGTGCTACTCCACCTAATTCAATTCTGTCAACTTTGTTATTTTCAAATGTCACCTCTGTATCCTGTGCATATAACGTTGTCCTTGTATACGTTATAGGTGTTGCCTCTGATGCATCAATGTATACTATAAATCCATCTGTATTCATTATTGTTGTATTTCCGGCATTATCAATTACCTTAACATATAAGATAACTCTGTCATCTGCAGGAACGTTTATCGGTGCTGTGTACGGAGTCCATGTTCCGTTTGCATCGTAACTATCGCCACGATGTTTTGAAACTAACTGGTAGTAAATTGCTCTTACTGCACTTGCATCAACTGCACTGTTTGAAGAAGTTGCATCTGCTGCACTGATTGTAAATGTCACATCGTCCTTCGCAAACTGATTCATTGCTATTGTATTTTCTGCTGCAACTTCGTCCTTAACATTTCTGTCAGTCACATAGCTGCTTCCTGAAGTTGATGAGTTATAAGACTTACCCTGATTTGCTCCACTCATTGAAGCAGTTGTAATGCTGATTTGTGGAACAACATTATCAATCTTAATAGTTGCGGTTGTTGCATCTGTTCCTACTTCTTCTCCTGCTTTTGTCTCATAACTTCCCCAAAGCACTTCTGTCTTATAGTTTGTGATAAAGCCTGTACTCTTTTGTCTTAAGTAGTACTCTGTATCAGTTGTTCCTTCAGCTGTTACAGTAAGCTTGTCATTTGTATTTGTAAACTGTGAAAGGTCTGCATTCGCTTCTCTTCCGTATACTGCCTCTTTCCAAGCTATTTCATATCCGTCTGGTGCTTGGAATTTAACCGGTTCATTTGTAAACCACTGATTATCTCCAAGTGTTCCGTCTGTTATTGTTGCAATACCGTTATAGTCAAGATACCTAATGCTCCAGTCTCTGCTTACATCCGAATCTGCATCATAAGCTGCATCATAAAGTGATACATAATCACCCTCTGCTCTTCTTGTAAGCGTATAGTTTGTATTTCCGATATCCGTAATAACTGACTTGTAATTACCAACAACTATGGCATCTCTTGCATATGTTCTTCCCGCTGTTGTTCCTGTTGTTGTGTATGTGTACTCAAATGTATCAACTGCGCTGTCTTCTCTGTCTATAGGAGTGACCACACCGTATACACTCTGAGTAAGACCATTGTATGTGAGATTTCCTCTGTTTCCGTCCACATCAAAGAGTTCTGCTGCATGTGAAGAACTTCTCTTTTGATACCATGTAATTTCTGCCACTGCAGGACAAATCTCAAATGATTCTGTAACTGAAGTTTCATTGTAATATGCATTTTCGGCAATTGACAATGTTACTGTATAATCACCTGCATCAATTGGTCTGTCTGATGTAGGTCCGTATGTTATTCCTCCTTTTGTTGTTCCTTCATAAACAACTGATATAGCTGCGTGGTCAGGAAGACTTGAATCATTTGCAAAATAAGCATTTTTAGAAATATCCTTGACCTGTCTTGGCTGCTGGTTTACCCTATCCCCATCATAAATCTTTGACTGATCATCATATGTATCTGCATATGTAGTATTATTAAGCTTAATTGAAAGATCAGCCTTTGTTACATTGAGCGTTATATATGTATCCGCTGCATCTGCATTTCCACTGTGATTATTCTGATTATCCGTAAAGAATGTATCTCCGTAAGGATTATATTTTACCGTAATTCTGTAAGTACCCTTTGGAAGAGTATCAAGGAAATCACCATCAAATACGAGTGTTCCCGCAGTTGGTTCTGAATAATCATTGCCAAATTCAAGCAATGTATCCGAACCGTAATTATCACCAATTAACGCCTCACTGATATAAACACTCTTTCTTGTATTTCCATTCAGTGTAACTGTTGCTGTTTTATCAACAAGTGTTGTTCTTGTATAACTGATTTCTTCTGTATCCTGTGCTGCATCTGTGTATACTACAACACCTTCAGAATTGATAATTGTAGTTCTTCCTGAATAATCAATAATCTTTGCGTATACCACAAGTTTATTGTTTGCAGTAAGTTTACTGTCTACAGTACTATCAATTTCCGATGTATATGGTGTCCACGTTCCGTTGACATCATATGGATTACTTTCGTCTGCTATCTGATAATAAGTGTACTGTACATGGCTTGGTGCATATGTTCCAGGCAATACTTCACCTGAGTTACTGTTTATCGCATCATTTGTGTCGATTGTAAAGCTTGTGCTGTCCTTAACAAATACTTTATTAGGTGATGTTTCTGCATTACCTGAATATGTATTTCCGTTAAGAGTAATTGTTCCTGTCGGGTCTACTTTATCAATCTTAATAATATTTGTTGTTGCATTGGCTGTCACTCCTGCTGCTGTCGCATATGTATCCCAATAAACATCATTCATCACATCAGTAATTCTGCCCGTGTCATCCTGCTTTAAGTGATAACTGATACTTGTAGTACCCTGTCTGTTTACTGTAAATGATTCTGCATACTCACCACTTCTGTCAGCACATAACTCACCGCCTGTATGAACACAGATTGTGTATCCGCTTGGTGCATGAATTGTTACTGTATCAGATGTAAACCACTGATTTGTTCCAAGTGTTCCTGCTGAAATATTTGGTAACTCTGATGTTGTATGATAGCTGATAGTCCAAGGCTTAGTTGTATGAGAATCTGAGATTCCTGCATACATATCTGCATATGTTCCACTTTGTGGAGCTTCAAGTATAAAGTTTGGATTATCAATATCAGTAATCTGTGAAATATAATTATCTGCTACTTCTACGGCATTATTTGTATATTTGTAGTTTCCTTCAGTCTTTGAAGCATATGTGTAATTAAATGTATCACCCACAGAATCCCAAACTGATGTAGTCGATGTTCTGAGTGGTACAACTACTTCTTCATTATTGCCAGTATCATACCCTGATACAATGCCTGTTACTGTTCCTGTAACATAATGTGTAAGGCCGGTGTATTCCATATCAGAGTCCGGACAACTGTGTGTAATTCCATCGTCATAATTCCAGGTAATCTGTGCAACAGCAGGAAGGATTGTAACATCGACATAGGTTCCGACATATTCTTTATTTCCGTCCTCGACTACACATGTATATCTTCCTGAATCTGCCACATTCCAGATATGAAGATTTGTATCTGTAGTAGTTGTCAATAATTCATTTGATGCATTTCTGACATCGTATGTTCCCACATTGTTCTTCTTAATTACTGCAACAAGTTCAGAATCTTTGTACCATTTGAACTCTGCATCATCAGAGATATCATCCGGATCACATCTCAATGTATCAATGATAACAACATCACTTCCATCATAGATTTTTTCCTTTTGATTCTCCAAAACTCCTTGAATTGATATTACTCCGTCTACTACAAGCAGGAAATCAGAATCTATTCCTTCTTCAGAATTTGCTATACTCTCACCATCACTGCTTATAGCAACTACATTTATTCTGTATGTTCCTGTTTCTTCAATATATTTAGTATAGTCGACAGAATGAATTCCTGTATCTTCGTCAAATGTCATTTCTGCAGATGTAAATGTATGAACTGTAGCAAATTCATGTGTCAGTTCATTTTCCTTTTCAAGAATTACGTTGTATGAAACACTGATATTTGCCTGCGTACTTGCAAGATAAGGAGAGCTGTTTACACCTCTGTTTTCTTTGAAGGTGTCAGCTTCGTTTATTCTCGTAACTGCAGTTGTTTTTGTACTTGTTGCCGTCAAAACTGCAGGCCATGTTGCAATACCGTAATTTGGATTGGTTGGCGATGGGTTATCCATCGAAACTTCCGGAGTACTAAGCTGATTCTGTAATACTTCTACAACTTTAGCTTTTGTCGTAAACGGTTTGTAGTTTGCGGTATTTGGAATGTTGGCACGTACATAGTATGTTCCAACTTCCTGTGGAAGTCCTGTAGTCCAACCTGCATTTGACTCCTTGTTATCTGCCTGTTCCTGTGTAAGTCCGTCAACTGTCTCTGTCTTAACAGGTGCATACTGATACAGATTTTCGTGTTCCATATCAGCCAAACCAAGATTGCCGTAAGGTGCAAGGTCTGTAAGTCTTCTTGTCTCACCGTAGTACCACTCAATTTCACTTGGAAGATATGTAATCTTATCTGTTAATTCTGCCTGCACTACGTTGAAATTAATATATTTTGTTACAGTTTTTGTCTGTCCGTTATCAAGACGTTCCGCCGTAACAACTACTTTAACCGCATAGCCGCCCATAACTCCAAGATTTTCTTCAAGTTGCCATGAATCTGTATCGTTTGAAGGAGTAGTCTTTGAGACAGGTCCTGAAACTGTACGATATTGTTTTGTATGATCCTTAAGACTCCATGTGTATGTATATCTGTATCCGTCTACTTCAACTGTGTCTGCTGCATCAACATCTGTAGTAGCTGTAAATACCGGTGCTGTGTACGCTCCTCTGTCTTCTGATTCCTGAGTCTGAACACGAACATAACCAAATGGTACATTGAGAGGTCCAACCCAATCCGAAGATGTTGCAACTGTCAATGTTGCAGCCACATAGTTAAGTTTTACAGTTACTGTTATATCGTTTGAATTGGTTAATGTCCTGCTAAGTGTAATGTCACTTGTAAATGTATCTGTAAGTTCAGCTGTTCCAACATTTTCTGTGGTCTTTGCAAGTGTAAGGTCACTGCTGCTTGAAGACGCACTTATCGTGTAACCTGTACTGTTTTGAATCTTTGCGTATGTAATGGCAGACTCGCCTTCTATCATAACGTAGGTAGCTGTTGCACTACCGCCTGTAACAGCAGCCATATTTGGGGCTGTATATGCCATATCAGTTTCGTTTTCTACAAGTTTACCTCTGTTAGTAGGCGCATCATTCTTAAATACTGTTGTTACATTCTTTGCATATACATTTGTAGGTGTAATACCTGCATATTCTCTGCCGTCATTAAATATCTCACTGTCATTTACACTTATAGTGATTGAATCGGACTGGGCAGCCTTTACTGTAACTGTGTAAGCACCCTTTCCTGCATATCTGATACTGTCTCTCATGTCATATGTAAGATCAACACTTGGGTCAGCACTTACATCAAAATGATAATCACCGTCTTCTCTAAATCTCACACCGTTACTGTCAACGATGTCTACCTTGTTTCCATCTTTGTAAAGTGAAAGAATATAGTGGTCAACATTAATTGCTGAAATTCCATCCACTTCTGTCCATGCTACCTGTGCAGGAATATCTGATTCAGCAGGGTCTTCATTCTCAGCTACTATAGACTTCCACCAAACCTTAGGTGTTGCAAATGTATTCTCAACTACCGTAAGTGTACCCGGTGCTGTCTTAACTTTATAATTGCCAAGAACAGTTCCATTTACAGGGTCATTTACATTTGCTCCAACAGGTGTAACTGTAAATTGAGATCCTTTTTCTGCTATATTTGAATAAGGTGTTGTACCATCAGCTGTACTGATTGCTGTATATGTAACTGCTCCGATGTCTGCTACTACCGTACTCTGATCTGCTTCGCGCATAAACACATTCTCATCACCAAATTCTTCTGTGAGGAATGAATATGTGTAGGCGGGATTTGTATCACCATACTTAACATTTAAGTTATTTGCCTTCATTACTACTACTCTTGGTGTAATGTCTGCTGTAGCATTATCTGAAGCTCCAAGCACATATCTTGCATCGAGGTAATCACCAAGCGTATATGAAAGAGCGACAACAATATCTTCATCAACATTGTAATCAGCGTAAACACCTGTAACAGTAACTCCGGGAGCCTGTCCCAATGAACTAAGCACTGCAACGTCTTCGTTTATGATTCCGTTACTGTCAGGAAGAAGAGTTGTATTATAATGTATATTCTCAAGATGAATTGCATCACTGCTAACTGACGTTGTTCCATCGTATACCTTGTCATCAACAGTAACACCTGTGAAATAGATGTTTCGCTTGTTGATTGTGAGATTTCCCGGAACAAATGTCTGTACATTGTAGTTTCCGTCCATAAAGCTTGTACTTCCGCTAATTGAAGGTACTATTGAATATGTTCCTGCAACTGTATTGTATGCTACAGTTATCGGGGTACTTCCAACTCTATATGAATATCCGCCGGCTGCTGCATTTTTGATTGCATCTGTATTTGTATCTTCTCCTGATGCAATTGCAACATCATCATCGAATCCCTCAATCCAACCGGTTATCTCAATATCATTTGCAGGTACATTTTCACCGTAAACCATAGACTTATCTACAGCTGTAATCGTGAGTGGTGCAGATGTAACTGTAAGTTTTCCGCCTTCTATTGCAACTGTTTCAACATCATCATTTACAAGCGATACATTATAATTTGTGTTTCTTGTTTCATCTCTAAATGATACAGTGATTGGATACTGTCCAACATTTCTGTTTGCCGGAACTGTTCTGTCATAGGCACATGCATATTCGATATTAAGAAGATTCTCAATATTTCCTGTTCTGTCAATTGTGGCAAGCTGTGCAATACTGTCTGAACTAAGTTCAAATGCAGGTGTTGTTCCACCGTATACAATATTTTTATTCTTAGCCTGAATGCTGATATCTTTAGGCATTATCCTACCATCGATATCAAGTGTCTTTTCTGCAAGATCGTAGTTAGGATTGCTAATTGTTAATCCTGTAAGATTTACTTCTTTTGCTCCTGATGCATAGTCATCATTTGAATCAAATACTGTTGCGTTTCTGTTATCAAATGATGCATTGCATCCGTCAACATATACCTCATCACCTGAAAGCACATCTCTTCCCTGATATGGAATAAAGGTGTAATAAGCATCAGATGACGGGTATTGTTCAGCAATCACTGCTGAATTATCAGCAGATATAGTTCCATCATATGTCTTTGTAAATACATTATCAGTCTTTTCTATATCAATAATTCTCTTTGTAATAACAAGTTCAATTGTATCAACCGGTGTATTATGATTTGCTGCATCATACAGAGCAAACTCGTAGTTATCTGAGTGAGTATCATTAATAAGCATCTCAAGATCTGACAGATCCGGAAGCATATCATAAGGTGTTCCATTATTAACATCAAGTCTCTGGTTATTATATTTTGTTGTTGCCTGTGCATCATTATTGACAGTGTATGTAATCTCACCGTTAACTGAATGAGTCTCTTCACCTGTATAAGTTACAGGATCATCATAGTTTACTGTATATGTATTTGCAAAACTGTCTCCGTAAACTGTATCCGCCACCGTGATATACACTTTAACAACAGCCTTATTTATTCTTGCACTTGTTGTGCTCTGGCTGTTAAGTCCGCTATTTTCATTGTCAAATGTCAGTGTATAATTGCCTGCATCTGCTCCTGTAAGTGCAGTGTAAGAACCGTTGTTCATATCATATGAAAGTGTAATGCCTGTCTGGAATGAATTTGCTTCAAGACTTGCCGCAGGATCAACGAAAGTTCCTGTAATCTCTGTTGTGTCTACGCTTACTGTATCTCCATCTAAGATTCCATCAAGTGTTATTCCGCTGAAATCAAGCTCAGCGCTAACACCTGTGTCATAACTCTTATCGACACCGGCTATTCCGGATATTGTTGCAATTTTTCTGTTAATTGTAAGGGTACCTGTTGTTCCGTAAGTAATGTCATAATTCTCAGTTGTGTCAGTATCCTTTCCTGTTAATGTATTATGCTCTAATACCTTAATTGGATTTCTTGCCGCTATGTAATATGTTCCCGCATTTGTATAACTTGCATTTGAAGTTGCCTCAAAACCTATAGTAACTCCCGGTGCAAGAGGTGCAACTGAACCATTTGGATCAATCAAATCAAACTCGTCAAGAGTGTGCTCATTTCCATCATAGGTTACAGTCTTTGATCTTGGCACAATATTTACGGAACGTCTGCTAATTGAGAACAACTGGGTTGCGCTCAATGGATTTACCGCATAATCGGAAGACTGATAAGAATTACTCTCAGCAATCTGTGCAGTTGCAGTGTAATTGTTGCCTGCATATGTCTGATGTCCGACAGTCGTAACATTTACATCATCCGGCAAATCTCCTGCTTCCGATACAAGTTTTGCTCTAGGTCCCTGAATCTGTCCATTATAAATGTATGTGAACTCACCAACTTCATTATTATCAATGTTGTCATTATCCCATACAACATTTACATTTAACGGAGTTATACTTCCTGAGAATGTAAATCTGTAGCCACTCTTAAATATGTAATTATAAGAAGCTTCTCCATTATTACAAAGTGATAATCCTTCAATCGTAGCTCCGGTTGCATCTGCAACGTGAGCTGAATTGAATGTTGCATTTGTGAAATCAATCGAATAAGTATTTCCAATCTCACTTGCTGCATTACAAAGTCCTGAGATATTGTAAATGGTGCCATTGCCATCTTTGAGTGCTGCCGAATAAGGAGCATCAGGATCTATATTGGCAGTTCCGTCATATACCTTTGTAAATGTTCCAAGCGGAGAAAGTGTAATCGTCTTTGGTGTAATAGTTACTGTACTTACAACATTCTCGTCAGCACTTGAGTAATCCGTTACATTTCCGTCTATTGAATGAATGTAGAAATATATAGGCTGCGCTACAGGATTTGTATTAGAATCAACTGCAACATCTGTGTATCCTATATGATCCAAAACATCCTGAGCACTTGTATAAGCAATAGGATCTCCATTTTCATCTGTACTGTCATAATTATCTGAAGTAAGTGGCTCTCTGCTGTAATAGATTTCATATGTAGACGGATTATATTTAGAACTGTCAAGTGTAACTTCTATATTATGAGCTTCTCCGTCATAAATGCCTTCATAATTATTCACCTTTGGCACATATGTACTCTTTCCTACAGTTACTGTATATCCACGGTTTGCAGGATCTGATGTATCAAGAGAAGAAAAACTTGACACACGACCGTTGTCCTTATTTCTAATAGTAACTTCGCATATGTAATTGTAACTACCAACTCCAACTCCTAACGGGAAGTTATATGTTGCATTTGAACCGTCATCTAAAGTTACATAACTGTCCGTATCCGCGTCATATCTCTTCCATGTGTAAGATACAACTTCATATGGAATTGTTTTTCCTGTTACTGAATCAATCGATGTAATAGATACCGCTGCGTTAAGCACGTTACTTCCAGACTGAGGATAAGCATACGCATAATTGCTCTTTCCACTGATTGTTACTGTCGCTTCACTGATAATAGTAGGCTCAAAAAGTGCTACTAAATCTTTATCTTCCTTCAGATAGAATGAATAATTAGCGGTATTACAGAATTTTTCTATAGCACTGTAATTACTTACAACATCTCCATTTCCATCAAGAATTCCTGAAGCAGCATCATACCAGCCAACAAATCTGAATCCTGCATTTGCAGCAGCAGTAATAACATACTCTGTATTGTACCTGCCATCACCTGTTGCAGTTATGGCATAATTTGACTCACCGAAGAAACCTGTATTTCCAGGTGTGTCTACTATATTATCGGTAACTTTTGGCTGAATTGTAACAGTAATTGGATTTGCCACAAGGAAATGATCCATCTGCATTCCATACTCGCTTACAAATGTTCCTCCTCTAACAGTCTCCGAATCATGCTTATAAATAATTCTTGTGTTGTCATAAGTATGGAGTTCTGTATCAATCATACTATTGTAGTCTGACACATTATATTCCACATCAGAACTGAGTGTAACTGTTTTTTCTGTTGCAATGACATTACTCAAGTCTGCTGAGTACTTAGCTCTTTCATTTACATTTGCATCACTTATTTTTGTTATATCGCTCTCTTTCAGATATACAAAAATATGATTTGTGATATCAATTTCAAAAATGATTATTCCACTCGCAAGGTAGCCTGTATAATCATCGCCCTCATACTCGATATCTACCGCATTTTCAGAATCAGAAGACACACTACTGTCTATAACAGATTCATATAATGAAGAATTGTCAGCTCTGAATCCTTCAACAGCAGTACTCTCATATTTTCCAAGTTTATTTGGGAAATATATTGTATCTTTTACAGGGAATATATCTGCAATCCACTGTGCTCTTGCAACAACATCATTATTTGGCATCACTACAAAAACTGAATCTGAGCTTGCACTTGTAGTGTATTCACTCATCAGTGTTTCTGTAGTTACAATTTCATGCTGTTCATTTTCTTCTTCTGAGATTTCATAGAACTCCCATCCATCGAAAATATATCCTTCTTTAGTCGGTGCAATATCCCACTGAGTCTGGTTGCTTATACTGTCTGCATCAACTCTCTGACCGTAAACAGTTCTTACATCCACATTATTAGCCACATCTGAATTGTCGTATACAATGGTAAATGTGTGTGGAACTCTCTCCATGTAAGCATGGAGATTGATTGGTGTCAAATCGGTATATCCCATAAGAATATTGTCAGTATTAGTCTGAGAATACCTGAAACCGTTTACCTGATTATATGAACAACCCAAGTGAGTATCAGTCTCTGTATAATCAAACTCTATCTCTGATTTGATCTGTCCCGGCATTATCTTTTTAATCAATGCAGGATTACCGTCAATTGTGTAGTATTCTATTCCATCATATGTCTGCATTTCCAATACATGTTTGTCTGTACCTTCTGCCTCCTGAGCAGTATCAACAAAAATTGAATCCTCCAGATAATCCTCTGTGAGATAACTGATAGAAATAGTCTCATCATTTTCATCAACAGCATCTTCCAAAGTTATCTCATTTGGCAACTGGTAATAGATATATGCAATATTATTTACAGTATTTTTTTCATACCTTCCATAGAACGTCATTTCTCCGTCAGTGGTATAAGTCGTCACAGAACTTCCCGTGAAATCAGGTGAAGTATACCATACCGGATGATAACCTTCTTTTTGTGCAAAAACATATTCATCATTTACTGTAAGATCTTCAGTATCTATGTCATTTACAATATAGCCATCTTCATGATGTGTATCGTATGTGATACCATCGAGAACATAGTGAATATTATCAGGCTCCAGAGCATTCTCAAAACGAATGCACTCTCTGTGTACCCCACCTATATTCTCAGCTGTAACCAGAGTATCATATCCGCTGTCGTACACACTTACACCGGATGCTTTAGGATCAACCGAAGAGGCTTTGTACGGATTGTAAATTGTATTGATTACATCCTCTGAAGTTCCAAGGCTGCCATTTGTTCCAATCTCAGTCCAGGTTGAAGTATTGTATCCAAGAACTGTGTCATCATTATGTTTAATATTGTTAATGTATGTAAAGCTTGGTCTCTGTCCAACAATAAAATCATTCTTCTCATTTACGGCATAGATGTAATCTGTTCCGTCTTCATTGTGGAGGAAGTATGTTCTCTTATCCACGGATGGTCCAAGTGTAATAGGGGTAAAACCATCTTTAATGAAATATACAACATCCTCTATCTGATATCTCTGATAACCTGTGTGGCTCTCGCTTCCACCTACCTCATCAGTATTATATGTGTATGTGGTCTCAGCAGTATTATCTCTTATTCCTGCCTTTGCTTCCCAAACCCAGTTAAGATTTGAAAGAGCCGGATACTGCGTAAGCTCATCTGTACTCAGGTTAACATTTACTCCCTCAACCAGGTAAATATCTGCTTTATTTGCAACTCTTACATTGTATGTAGTACTTCCCGGATTCTCAGGATCATCGCTTCCTATCGTAACAGTCATTGGGAACAACTTGCCCTCGCTCGTCTCATTTGATGTCTTTGGATATGGAAATGTTCCTGTGCCGTTAGTTGCTTCATTCTCATCTACAAATTCATTATAGTAGTTAAGAGAATATCTCTGACTTCCCCTTGAAGGCTCAATCATCATGTCAATGCAATAAGTCTGGTTTCTGTCTGCCTTTGTGTATGCTACTACAATGGTTGTAGCGTATGCATTAGGTTTTGATAAATCTGCTGAATCTTCAAACTGTCCAAAGTATGTCCTATCACCGGCATGTGCTGTTAAATCATTTGCTTCATAATATTTTCTTGAAGGATAATTGTATCTGTCGTTGAAATAATATTGTCCCTTATATGTTACGACATACTTATCATCTTCTTCCCCATATGTTCCCTTGTAGTTTTTATCCCTTGCAACAGCCTGTGCTGCTCTAACTTCAGGGTCATCACTTTCAACCAAAATTCTAGTAATATTAGAGGATACTGAATCTGAATTCGCATTACTCTCTCCACTCTCATAATATCTTAGTGGTTCTATATTAAACTCTGAACCCCAGATTCCTTCCTTGATAACTGTTGCAAATGTAATTTCACCTTCACCATCATTACTTTCATTGTCATCGTAAACATATGTAATCTTAGCTTTAACTGTCTTTCTGTTGAAGTATACTCTTAATACTGTGGTTCCGTCTCCGTTAACTGTTCCTGTTTCTATTGAATTAGGATTGCTTGTGTATTCATAATAATCTTTATTATGTCCCATTGCAGATAACAAGGTTGAAGCCGGAATGAATTTGTCAACTTCCGGATGTTCTCCCGAATCAGCACCTATCTTAATACTACTGCCTTTATAGTCATAATATGTATATGTAGTACAATAGTCATAAGTTTGATTTGCATTCTGTGCATATATCATTACCCTGAATGGAGCTTCATAGGCATCGATATACTGACGTGTAACCACAACATCACCTGCAGGCATTGAAGATGTTGAGCCTACAATCTGAGTTCCCATACTCCAATCAGCATAGTTAGCAAGGCTGTATCTGCTGATATCTTCAGTAGGATGTTCATTACCGTACGCTTCAAGCCAGAGGTCATTTTGCATCTGTGTGTCTTCAACAGCAAATCTTTCATAACTTTCAAAACCGGTAGGTATTACCTGCTGATAATACAATTGTTCAGTGTGGCTGTAGGCAATTCTTCCCCTTGTTCTGTCACCCAAATATACCTTAAGTCTTAAGTCATACTGATTTCTTGTATAATATAAATTAACATGAACATACGGTATCAGATTTCCCTCTGCATCTTCTGCGTAGGAAACACTTACATCTGACCAGCTTGTAGCTATATCATTTGGTCTGTTGGCATCGAGACTGTAGGCAATCTTTCCTCCTGCAAAGGTAAATCCCTCAATATCTTTAATTGCTGTAGTTGACACAACAGGGTCTCCCGTTGCATTGTCTGTTCCTGTAATAATAATATTTCCGTTTTCAAATTTTACAGTGTCTCCATGATTTGCCTTTAATATCTCTGAATACTCACCCGCAAGACTGTATGTATCAGTAATAGTCTGATTATTTTGGAGGTTCTGTGTATAATAAGCAACCTGAACTTCAGCAATATCTGTAGTAAACCATCCCGTTGCACTGATGTCATGATATGGCATGGTGACAGGTCTTGTTCCACTTTCATTGTATATCCATCCAATAAATGTACATCCGCTAATGTCTGGTTTAGCATATTCCAAATCGATATTGTTATCCTCATCGTAGAGAACTTCTTTATAATGATAAGTTTCTGTATGCAATACTGTATTTCCTGTATCAGGGTGAACATAAGAATATGTAATATCATATTCCTTTGTCATATAGTAGAGATTGATAACCTGTTCCTCAGACGCACTCTCAGAGAGAACAATGCTTGCACTGTTCTCTGTCTTTGTGTTGTCAGTAACATATCCCTCATAAGTTCCAAGAAGAGAGGCCGCAGTTACTGTGCTTCCTGCAATTCCTGAATATGTTGCGGTAATAGACGGTTGGTCATCATACTCCTGCACTTCATTTGCAAAATAAATATTTACAGTATATGGAACTTCAATGTTAGTCCACTGAGCTGTAAGTGTTGTATTTGAATTTTCTGCATAGTATGCTTCATCCGCATAAATAGGTCCATTATTTGATTTCCATCCTATAAACTGGTATTCACTTAATACATACTGATTTTGTGGAAGTGTGATTACTGTATGATCAGCAAGTAAGTAATAGTCAACTGTTCCCTCTCCTGTTACTGAAGTAATCATTTCACCAGTGATTTCTCCCTCAACTTCACTGCTTCCATTATTAAATGTAAGTTCATATATATTTACAGGATTATCCGAACATACTATATTGCCACTGTCGTCCATAATCCAAAGGTAATATGTTCCTGTTGCATTAACAGTTACAGCGTTATCATACGCACCTCCGTCATCATTAGTCGCTATCCACTCAATCTCCTTAGTAGGATCCTGTGCACTTTCTGCTGTAAGCCAGGCTCCAAGATTATTTGGAAGAACATCATCAGGTGCTCCAAATGGTGCAAATGCGTAATACTCAACTATCCCTGCATCAGTTGTCATATAATTAAGAGTTACATTCTGATAATCTGAGTTTCTGTTATTAGTTCCTGTCAAAGATATAATTCTTGGGAGATCATTATCAGCACTGGCTGAAAGATATGTAACACCTGATGCCAAAAGGCTTGAATCAACTATAATGTCAGTACTTGCTCTGGATGGAGAAACAATTGTAATATGGCTGTCTCCACCACCTAACGCACTACTTTCCCAAACAATATCGCTGAGAGAATAACCCGCTGCCGCTTGGGCATTAATCCTTGCAGTTTCACCTGCAATAAGTACTTTGCTCGTTGCCGGCGAATCATGTTCGATATCTTCATCTATCGCAGTTTTACTTACACCATATTCAATACCATCCTGAGTTTCAACAAGCAGAGTATATAATTTTCCGCTGGCTGATGAAGTCACACTTTCCATGTAATTGTTATTGCCCGAATCAGGCAAAACTGTAACTTTGAAATAATATGAATAAGGAACATCTGTGTATCCTTCTTCAATAGCAGTCATACTGTCGGTTCTTATTGCCTCTGAGAAATCAAATCCTGTTTCACCGTGCTCGGTTGTCTCACTTGCAATTAATACATCCTCTAAGGCCATATCTCTGTAGAGTTTAACTGTATAGTTAACATTTACTCCCGCTCTGCCCACTGCAATCCATGAAGCGTAACCCGGATCTGTTTCACTCCAGCCGAATGATACAGGAAGAGGAAGTCTCTGAGCAGTAACTCTCAAGTCACCCTCTGTCACCTGAACATCATAATTATCTATGTTGGTTGACTGTGAGAAATTTACAACAACACTACTTCTTCCTGGTTCATTAACATTAGTAACGCTTCCTGTTATCTGAATATTTTTTATACTGTCAGTACCCACAACAGTACCCTCTGTTATAGTATAATTTGTAGCAGAATGAGGGTTGCCGTCATAAGGCCATTCGCCTCCGTCCACAGTAATCTTTATTACTCTCTTTTCAATTGTAAATGGAACTTTTGGAGTCTCATAAGCAAGGTACAAATCGCTCTCTTCATACTCAGTCCATGCTTCATATTCCCCCGCATCTACAGGTACTTCCTCTGTCTCTTCTCCATAGTGGTCAACATCTCCGTTTTCATCCCTGTACACTCGTCGGAACTTATTTGTAATAACAGTACCTGCAGGTATATTTGAGTATGTAATATTGATATTAGTCTCTCCGTAAGTCCAGTTATTCTCACTCTCCCCATCAGGAATTGATGTTACATTGATAGTTGTATCATCAGAACTAAGTTCAGCTTTTACAATGTCAAATTCCAAAGTCTTTGTTCCCGTATAATTGCCCTGCATTTCTACAGTTACAGTCGCTTTCGATCCGGCACTCGTAACCAGAACATTGTTATTATATGAAAGAATGTAATCCTGATTTGTAAGAACTACCGGTTCCTCACCTATAGCATTATCTGTTACACTCACTTCCGGTCTGACATCAGAACCTGTATAGATGTAACCTCCGTCTCTCTGAGCAGGTGTTGTTATTGAAATCACAACATCTTCAACCTCATTAATATTCTTAGGAGTCACAACTACTGTTGCGGTATTAACAATTAGTCTGTAGTTGACTGCATCAAAACCTGAATTTGTAATTGTATAAGAACTTCCTACATCACTTCCCTTAACATAATCAGTACTGAATGTACCTACTGTCAGTTTTCCGGAATTAATAAGACCCTGAATTGTCTCTGAATTTTTCAAATCCGTAGTGTCGTATGAATATACAGGTTCAACTGTGTTAAGGTCATCACCGAAGGTGAGATTAATATTTGAAACATTTACATGCAAGTCAGCTTTCGAGATATTAACAGATACTCTCTCACTTGTAACTGTGCTTGCGTCATCTCCGGTTCCGTTTGTTGCAACAACATAGTAATAACCACTATCACTAACATCTTTTACCGTGAATGAAAAACTGCTTCCTGAAGTCTGAATTCCGTGCCCGCTTGTTATTTCAGTTCCTTCAGATTCTTCATCTCCGGCATGATATAAACGATATGCTGTGGCAAGACCTGTATCCGTACTGTCAAGAGTAATTCTGGTACTGTGGCCATTGTACACTTTATTAACACTGATACCTTCACTTCTTGGTCTCCAGCTAACTGAAAATTCAGTTCTATTCCATGTTGCAGAAGCTGTATATTCTGTAACTGTATCTGTAGCAGTAATAAAATATACTGTCTCTTCATTTACTGTATTGTTAGCAACACCTGTTCCTGTCCATGAATTAAAAGAATAGCCTGTCTTTGAAGGATTTGAATTCAGTAGATATTTTCCAGGATTTGAAGCATCCGCACTGTCATAGTAAATGAAATGATTTGAATTGCTCTCATTGTCACTGTTATATACAACATTAACTTTTGATACTGTTATATGATTACTACTCTGTGTAATGTTTTCGTCTTCAGGATCAACATTGTCACCGTCTTTTACATAGAGATAGTAAGTTCCCATTGCGGATATAGGTACAACTGCTTCAAAAGGCTCATTAGGATCAGGGTTGTTTATTGCTGTCCAATCTCCGTCGACAAGCTCTGATGCACTAGACTTTGTTGTTACTGCAAAAGCTTTTACATCAGAACCTGCATCCTGAACCGATATATTCAGGTTATCGCCGCTACCCTTTGCAAATTCAACTATCTCAGGAGCCACTTTATCTTTATACACACACTTTGTAGAACTTGCATCAGAATAACCCTCAGAACTCAAATAATAGTCTGAGGTTTTTGCGATGGCTGTAACATCAAAAGTGTATTTGCCATATCCTGCTGCCACAATATATTCACCCAGGTCAAGGGAGGTTGTAGCGCCGTTTGCCGTATAATACGTTCCAATCGGTTCATCTGTGCCATCCTTAAAAAGTCTTACTGCGTACTTGTCTATGACAGCAGAAGAAACCCCATAGCCTGTGACTGTTGTATCAACAGCACTCCATGAGGCAATAGTGTCCTCTCCCGTGTCGGTATTCGTTTCCCAAGACAGACTATCCGGGATAGAAAGTTCAACCTTTGTGACAGCAAAAGTAAATCTTCCGTCATTAATATCTACTCTCTCATTTGCCCCGGTCTTAATAACCGTGTCCAGATAATATGTCCCGGGTGATATCAACACTCTGTCAGTTGGAAACGTTTCCATTTCACTGTTAATAATATCCTCCGGTTCGCACGCATCTGTAGACAGATAAAAATAATCTACCTTTGAATTATCCCATGGTTCAGATTCTCCCGGTTCTTCACCGGCCAGATAAACAGATAACTCCGGCACTGCTCCATATTTGACCGTTGCAATATTATCCCCTGTTTCACTTGCATTGCGTCCGTTTACATATGCAACAAAGTCATCCTTGTCAAAATCGCTTGCTTTGACAATTGAAGGTGCACTTGTTAAGCACGTGGTAACAGTAAGAACAACTGCCATACCCGCACTTGAAATTCTTCTAATAATTATATTCTTTTTCATACGTCGACCTCCGTTTTTCTCAATTTCCTCTTTTTGTATCTATAAAAAGCACAAATAGACAAAGCCCCTATTCTTTTTGAAAATAAAGAGTCTGTCATAATATTTTCATTATTAAAAAAGAAAAATGTTTAATATTCAATTGTAAATTCCAGTAATTATCATCAATTATTTGTAGTCCGATTTGTATTGATTATATTTTAACACATTTCTCCAGGAGAAAAAAGCGACCTTTCAACTTTTTTGTGTCATAATTTGCACAAATATTCTTTTTGAGTTAAAATGTGCAAGTACAGTCATTTCATATGTGATTTAAGTTTCAATAAGGCTTTCGCCTTAATAGTTTTAAAGTCACTGACTATCAAATTGGAGGGAATTATTCATGGATAACAACAGACCCAGATCAAGAAAAAAAATAGTAACAGGTGGTGGAAGCGGAGTCCACAATTCCGGTTCGGGAGCAGGTACCGGACCGGTTGGGCATTCATCAGGAAACGGACCTGGAAGTTCTTTCGGAAGCGGCAGTTCAGCTTTCCCAACGCGTGCAGCCGGGGGCGGCGGACTTCTCACCATAATCATCATTGCAGTTATGATGTTTAGTAACGGTGGTCTCTCAGGACTGCTTGGAGGCGGAAGCGGACAAAGCCCTGCCGGTCTTTCTCAGATTCTAAGTTCAGGCAATGGTGTTTCTTCCGGTTGGGCAATGGAATCAAACACCGGAAAGCTCAACACCAGCGTTGCTTCAAACGCACGTCAGAAATTTACAACAATCAAAGGTGGTGGCAATGATACAGTAACAATTATGGTTTATATTTGCGGTACTGACCTTGAATCACGTTCGGGAATGGCTACCAAAGATTTGAACGAAATGTTATCTGCCAATATTTCCGATAAGGTTAATATAATCGCTTACACCGGTGGATGTTCACGTTGGAACAACAATGTTATCAGTAACAAAAACAATCAGATATACAGAGTTGCAAAAGGCGGTCTGGAATGTCTTAACAAAAATGCCGGCAACGGCGCAATGACAGATTCTAACACTCTGTCTTCTTTTATTAAATGGACAGCAGCCAATTATCCTGCAAACCGTATGCAATTAATTTTCTGGGATCACGGCAGCGGTTCTATTAGCGGTTACGGATATGATGAAAAGAATAAGATGAGCGGTTCCATGACATTGGCAGGAATCGACAAAGCCTTGAAGAACTCAGGGGTAAAATTTGATTTCATCGGATTTGATGCCTGCCTTATGGCAACAGCAGAAACTGCTCTCATGCTTGATAATTATGCAGATTACATGATTGCAAGTGAAGAGACTGAACCGGGTATTGGATGGTACTACACAGGATGGCTGAGTAAGCTTTCTTCAAACACTTCAATGCCAACGTTGGAAATCGGAAAGACTATCATTGATGATTACACAAGTGCATGTCAGAGAAGTTGTCCGGGACAAAGTACTACACTCTCTATTACAGACCTGGCTGAATTATCTCAGTCACTGCCTGCCCCACTAAACGACTTTTCAAACAATGCCGCCTCTCTTATAAAGAAGGGAAACTATCAGACAGTAGCTGATGCGAGAACAGGTTCACGTGAATTTGCCCGCAGTTCGGGAATCGATCAGATTGACCTTGTTCATTTTGCAAAGCTCATTAACACATCGGAGAGCAAAAAACTTGCATCTACATTGTTAAATGCAATCAAATACAACAGGACTTCAAGTAATATGACAAACTCTTACGGCTTGTCAATTTACTTCCCATACAAAAAGTTAAACAAAGTCGACAGTGTTTCAAGCACTTACAGTCAGATTGGAATGGACAGCAGTTATACATCTTGCATCAAGAGTTTTGCCCAGATGCAGGTCGGCGCTCACGCAATGGGAAGCGGAAATACCACTTCACCTGTTCCTTCATTATTCGGACAGGGTGATTCAGGTAACGGAAGTGACTTGGCCGGACAGGCACTCCAGACACTTCTCTCCTCGTTATTCTCAGGAGAAATGAGTGACCTCTCAAGTCTTGGAATTTCAGGTCTCGACAAATCAAACACAGCCTTCCTTACAGACGAACCTGTGGACGTTGCAGCTACCGCTGATTATCTTGAGAAGAACTCACTTGAAGCTAAAGATTTCCAATGGAAGAAAGTCGGTTCAAACAAAGTTATCAGCATGTCAGAGGACAAATGGAGCCTTGTTGAATCAGCCGATATGTCAATGTTCTTCGACGACGGTAACGGATATATCGACCTTGGACTTGATAATATATTTGATATAGACGATGACGGAAATCTGCTGCCTTCAACAGACAACACATGGCTCTCCATTAACGGTCAGCCTGTTGCCTACTACCACGTTGAAACATTGGAAAAAGGAAATGACAAATACCAGATAACAGGTTATGTTCCTGTCAAATTAAACGGACAGCGCGCAAATCTCATTCTTGTATTTGACGATGAAAATGAGGCCGGCTATATTGCAGGTGCTACATTTGAATACACAGAAGACATCACAGAGACGATTGCTAAATCTCTCACAGAAATAAACTCAGGGGATCAGATAGAATTTCTTGCAGATTATTATGATTACAATCAGAACTTCAAGGAAGATATAAAAATCGGAAACACATTAGTTGTTGACAATCCTTCAGACGTCCAGATCAGCAATACAGATGTTCAGGGTTCTACAAAGATAATGTATGTTTTCAAAGACATATACGGAAGGACATTCAGAACTCCGGTATTGTAAGAGTTGTTAGTTGAAAAAAGTGCTGACGCACTTGTGAAGTTTGAGGTTAACCTCGGTTCACAAGTGCACAGCACTTTTTTTATAATATCATTTGCTCAATTATTGTTTTATTAATCAATCTTACCTTCTTTTTTCAATCTCTCAAATACCATATCATATCCATCCTGTCCGTAATTAAGAGAACGGTTAACTCTGCTGATCGTAGCAGTAGATGCACCTGTGGCTTCTGAAATCTCAAGGTACTTTTTCTTTTCTCTGAGCATCTTTGCAACCTCATATCTCTGTGAGATTGACAGCAATTCATTGATTGTGCAAACATCCTCAAAAAATGTGTAACATTCTTCTTTTGTTTTCAAAGTTAATATCGCATCAAATAAATGATCTACTTCAGGTTTTTTTACAGATTTACTCATGTCTCCACCTCTCTAAATAACAGACTCTTATTCGGATATTCAATTACGAATCCGATTTGCTATTTAACATTTTACCACTCTAAAGTTTGAAAGTAAATATCAATTTTAAAACCGGTTGATTGTTATTATTAACTGTTCAAGTTTATATTTTAGAATTGGTAAATTATTGAACTATAAAACCGGCAGGTGTTTCTCCTGCCGGTCCATTTCTTTTTCCCTTTTATTTGTAATTCCAATTAATTCTAGTCTTAGCTATTTCATTTTTACAGTTATGCCTTTTAGGTTGATTACTTTTTTATTATTTTACTGTTTTAACCTTAGACCATTTACTGTAAGATTTTGTACCATCTGCCTTCTTTACAAAAGCTCTTACTTTAACATAGTACTTAGTACCTGCCTTAAGCTTCTTAATTGTCTTGCTTGTCTTTGAGCTTGTACTCTTTGCAGTAGCTTTCTTTGTAAATTTCTTTGATGTTGAAATTCTGATTTCATAACCGGTTGCTCCTGTAACTTTCTTGTACGTTACTTTTGCTTTCTTACCGTTCTTTGCTCTTGATACTTTTTTAATCTTTACTTTTGCTTTTTTAACTTTTGCTGCTGCCTGATTTGCTGCATCATCTGCTGATGTTGTCTGTGTTGCAACTGCTGTTGTAGTATTGTTCCGGTCAGCTGTTGTGCTTACTTCCGATGAACCTGCACCGTTGTTATTTGAAGTTCCCTGACCATTATTTCCTGTTGTCTCATTTCCTGAAGTTCCCTGACCATTGTTATTTGTTGTATTACTATTAGAAACTGTTGTTGTTTCCTGTGATTTAAGATACTCAGGATCAGGTATTGATGTTGTTGTGATGAGCGATACATCACTAATCTTTATTGTGGCACTTGAATTGTCAGCGATAGTATCACCGCCATTCTTACCAAGCCCAAATTTGATGCTTATTGTTCCGTCGAAGTCTGCATCAAGATTGAAGTCTTTGCTGAAATTGTATGGAACATTCGCCTGAAGATTTATCCATTCTCCAACAATTGCGTCTTCTGCATCATCTGCTATTTTAACGAATATTCGTTTATTAACATTTGATAATAACGTACACTTGTATGTATATTTACTTCCTGTGTAGAAATGTAAATTGAGAAGCTGTGCCTGAGCACCCCACTCTGAATCATTTCCAACATCTGTTCCTACTGTCGAAAGATTAACTGTGACACCGTCAGAAATTCGCTCACCGTTTGGTGTGATTGTTCCTTTAGAACCCTGCCATCCGTTATTTCCTCCAAACCATGAAGACCAGTCACCTGTATATGCATCAACTGAATCCTCTGTAACTTCAATCCAAGGACCGTCGTAATTTACAGGAATTGCTTTCTTCTGATATACACGAACGTAATCTACTTCCATCGTTGCAGGTATCTTTGTGTCATCTATTGTGTATCCGGGCCATTTACCACCTACTGCAACATTAAGGATAATGAACTGCTTCTTTCTGAATTCTTCCATCTGTGCATCAGATGTAATATTGTATGTCTCATATACTTTTCCGTCTACCATGAACTTTGCAGTATTTTCATCCCACTCCATTCCATAGATATGCCAGTCTGTTCTGTCGCCGACATTCTTTGCTCTTCCTGATGTATCGGCATTGTTACCGTTGTACTGCCAGTGAAGGTTAGCATATACGTTGTTGTTCTCATTGATTGCTTCCATAATATCCATCTCACCACATGCAGGCCAACCAACCGTCTTGATGTTTTCACCTAACATCCAAAAGGCCGGCCAGATTCCACTGAGACTTGGAAGTTTGATTCTTGCTTCAATCTTTCCATATCTGAATGAGTATTTGCCCTGAGTTGTGATACGTCCTGATGTGTACTGCTTTCCACCATATGGTTTCTTGAGTGCAGTTATTTTCAATGTTCCATTACTTACATTGATGTTCTCTTTACGGTCAAGATAGTACTGCAATTCATTGTTTCCACCGCCGTCTCCATTTACCTCAACGTTCCAATAATCTCTGTTGAGCGCGTCCCCGTCAAATTCATCACTCCAAACTAACTGATACGACTCGTCCGCACTGACATTTTTCTTTGTGCTTACATTACTGAATGTGATACCCGATACCAACATTGCAAATACAGATACATAAGCAACTGATTTTGTGAAATTTTTTCTCATTTTTTCTCCCTTTCTTACAAGATTAATAATATTTCACCTACATTTTTTCTAATTCGATTTAAACAGATAAAAACGGTTTCATCAAGAACCTATGCCAAAATTGGCTAAATCGTTCAATAATGAAACCGTTTTGTACTTTTTTTTAATTTTTTTAGTTATTTTCCATAGGATATTCTACTCCGAGCTGCTGCCTTATCTCATCCATAAGTTCCATCATAAAAATGGTTTTTTCAACCGGCATTACATCGGTTTCTTTCTTTCCGTTCAAGATGGCCTCTCTGCACGCTCTCACTTCAAACTCATATCCTGTAATCTCAGATTCATCCGCGGTATACTTGCTGACACAATTCCACTCAGTATCATACTTCTCAATAGTATGAATTCTGTTTACTCCGGTGACAACAAGAATTCCACCGCTTCCATAAATTGCAGCTCTGCAATCACTTATTGCGCTCATTCCCCAAGTAGCTGTGGCAATCTTTCCATTCTTATATCTGATTATTGCAGCTGCGGATTCATCCATCTTAAGATCTGTAATCTTACCCTTCGCAACTATCTCCTCAATATCATCTCCCATAACCATGGAACTGATTGTGAGCGGATAAATACCCACATCGAGCAATGCTCCTCCTGCAAGTCTTGGATTCCACAATCTCTCTTTCCCCATCATTGGAAAATGCATATTGGACGATATCATGGTAATATGACCTATGCTGTTACTATCGATAAGCTCCTTGAGCTTATTTGCAAGTGGCTGGTATCTTGTCCACATTGCTTCTGACAGGAATACATCTTTCTTCTTTGCAAGCTCAGCAATCTCTTTTGCCTGCTTTGCATTGATGGTAAATGCTTTCTCACACAAAACATTTCTTCCATTTTCAATACAAAGTTTCATGTTCTCATAATGCTCCGAGTGTGGCGTCGCAATATAAACAAGATCAATGTTCTCATCCTCTGCCAGTTTTGCATATGATGCATAATATTTCTCTGCACCATATTGAGTTGCAAAATCACTTGCCTTTTTTTCTGTTCTCGACGCAACCGCATACAGATTGACGTCATCCATCTGATTTACCGTCTGTGCCATCGCACTGGCAATGGCTCCCGTTCCGATAATTCCCAAATTCAGTACTTTATCTTTCATCTTTCACCTCCCGTTTGTTTTTCGTCTGTAACTACGTCTATTTCACTACAGATGATTTTTCAGTTTTTCTGTTTTTCGTCTGTAACTATGTCCATTTCACTACAGATGATTTTCCTGTTTTCCTGTTTTTTGTCTGTAACTATGTCTATTTCGCTACAGATGATTTTTCAGTTTTTCTGTTTTTCGTCTGTAACTATGTCTATTTCACTACAGATGATTTTTCAGTTTTCCTGTTTTTCGTCTGTAACTCTGTCTATTTCACTACAGATGATTTTCCTGTTTTCCTGCTTTTCGTCTGTAACTCTTTTGCCATACTGTCACTTTTCATTTTCTTCATTTACAATCGTTTTCTCTGATTCCATAACTATGAAGGTATTGTTTCAAATTCAATCCTCGCGGAGCGTATATCAGATGTGAGATTGTACTCCCACTGATACTATTTTGTTACTCACCACTTAGCACATATGTGCTTGAAGTGGGAGTCATCTCGCATCTGATATACATATTAAGAAACACTTCTCTTCTTTATTTCCTTCAGTTCTTCCACACTGTAAACGTAATTTGTGTTACAGAAATGGCAATTAACTTCTATCTCTTTTCCCTCATCAATCATTGCCTGCAATTCTTTCTTGCCCACACTGATTAACGCTTTGCTAACCTTTTCCTTTGAACAGTCGCAGTAGAATTCTGTCGGTATTTTGTCTGTAAACTCAACTCCGAAATCCCCTAAAACTTCCTGCAAAATATCTTCCGGTGACATTCCCTTCTCTAATAATGAAGTCACTGATGTAATCTTGGAAATCTTCTGTTCCAATGCCGCAATAACTTCTTCTTCGGCAAATGGCATCAGCTGAACGATAAATCCTCCTGCTTGCTTTACCGTATTATTCTTCTCCATCAGGACTCCAAGTGCAACCGCTGACGGCACCTGCTCTGACTTTGCAAAATAATATGTAAGATCCTCTGCCACCTCGCTGGTTCCAAGAGGCACCTGACTCGCATATGGCTCCTTGAGTCCCATATCTTTAATAACTGTGAGTGTTCCGTATCCGATAGCCGCTCCCACATCTAACTTACCTGCGTAGTTTGGTGGTATTACCACATTTGGATTTCCAACATATCCTTTGACATGTCCTTTTGAGTCCGCGGTTACCAATACTACATTGATAGGGCCGTCACCTTTCATCTGGAGTGTAAGTACATCCTTCTCACCTTTCATCATCACGCCCATCATGTCCCCGCCCATGAGCAACCGTCCAAGTGCTGCAGTTGCAACCGGGCTGGTATTGTGGTGCTTTCTTGCCTCCTCAACCAACTCTCTTCCTGTAATTGCAAATGCTCTAATCTGGTTGTTTGCTGCTGTTGCTCTGACTATATAATCACTCATTATTATTTCCTCTTCTTTACTTATTTATCACTTATATATTAACCGACATTATTCATGTAATTATAATTGTCCGTTATTATTTTGTAATTTGTTTTTTATTATGAAATTATTATTTTCATTTTTTTATTTTGCAATTATTATTTTCATTTTTTTATTTTGCAATTATTATTTTCATTTTTTTATTTT
>JAILRH010000027.1 GCA_024698345.1 Lachnospiraceae bacterium
TTAGTTGCTTTGGATTTCCGGCGAAGCCGCACCTGTTCTAAGCGAAGCGCGACAGGATATAACCCAATACAATGTGTCGCATGCAACACATCATTGGGCCAAGGTTGCACCTTGGATCTGCCCATGCGCTTCGCCCTGGACCCGACGAGATGTATGTCTCTGTTTAGCTACGGTCGTTGCAATATATGCGCAACGGCACGTTGTAAACTTTCGACCATACATCCCGGCAGGAGTCTTACTCCCGCACCCTTGCGTAAGGCTCTGCCTTTACAATCCGTCAAAGAGCTACGCCATCTGAACGCCGCTCTAATTAATTATTCGTATGAAAATGGTAGTACCCTCATTTTCATAGCAAATTGCATCAGAGCTACTATTTTTCATAGAAATAATCCTTGTTCTGATGCAAATTTGCACCCATTATGCTAATATTGCTTTGTATTAATAATTAGAAAGGACTGCTGCAAGGATGGGTGAATACTTACCTGGAAATCTTCAAGAGCGACTTAGAGAACTTCGAGAAGCGAACGGATACAAAAGCAGGGAAAAGCTTGCCGAGGTAATAGGAGTTAATAAGACCACTTATAGCCGAATAGAAAACGGGTCAACTAAAACTATCAGCAGTGATATTTTGCTAAAGTTAGCAGAACTTTATAAAGTTCCGACTGATTATATTCTTGGACGTATAGATACTCCTGAAAACACTGGATATGATATTAAAGAGCTTGGATTATCGGTGGATGCTGCCAAAAATCTTTATTCAGGAAAAGTTGATCCCCGAGTTGTGAATGAACTTCTTATCAATGACAAGTTCGCAATGGCTACAAAAATGATGGCCACATATTTTTCAGGGGCTGTGGCAGGGCTTATAACAACGCAGAATAAATTGTTGGATTTTTCTTATGATATTTTGAATGAGTTAACACAGACAGGGAAGATTCCAAATGATAAAGAAATACAACAGTCCAAAAAGAAACTAAAGGCAGCCAAGTTGCCTTCAGGACATGTGGAACTTGACAGAATTCAAAGACAGCTTATGGCTTCTATCAGAGAAATAAAAAAGAAAGTGGTTGATGAAGTTGCAGAATATGAAAACAACCATGATCTCTTGGAATATGAAATAATCGAGAAAGTTAAAAAAGAAGCCTTAGCTAATCCTGATATTAAAAACCTTCCGGAAAATGAAAAGATTATTGTAATAAAGAATGCCGTTATTAAAGGAATTAGGATTGATAAAAATATAAGTGATGAAAAGATGGAGGAGATAGAACTGCTGATTGATCAGATGGTTTCTTTGTTGGTGCAGCTATGGAAAGAGAAATGACAAATGCAGATGAAATTGATAGCCGCAACAGAAGGCTTTGTGAACTTGTAAAACAAAATAACCTTTTTGCACAGACAGAGATACTTATCGTAAATGAAGGACTTATAACTCAGCTTGCAAAGAGTCTGGAGATTACCCACGACATAGACATGAACCATTATGCAGGAATTGAGTTGGATGATCTTCTCCAGGAAGGTCGGTTTGCTTTACTTGAAGCAGCTAAGAGTTATGACCTGAACTCTCGGACTAAGTTTTCAACATATGCTTACACCGTAGCTGGAAATGCTATGCGTGACTTATGTAGGAAGGGAGACTCATCCTTTGAAAGGCAACTGGTTAATCACGGCATTGTCCAGGTATTTCTGAATGATAATCCTGTTGATGAGGATGGTGTTCCGGAAGCAGAAAAGATTTCTGACGGAAGAATACATGATCCAGTAGGTGATGAAGCGGTGCTTCGTGTCATGATTCAAAAGATGCGAAACCGCCTTGAACTACTACCGGCTCGTGAACGCAGACTTCTTATGTATCGCTACGGTATAGAGTCTCTTGAATATAAGACAATCGAAGAAACAGCAGCTTTTTTCCATCTGACAGAGAAATATTTGCAGATTATAGAAACAAGGGCACTTGGTGTTTTGCGTGATGGGATGAATGATGGAAAGATACTCTAAATATAAAAATGAAAGGACGTTATGTTATGTCTAATGAAGTAAATAGTGCTGATATTTTACTTTACGAAGATGCTGATACCAAAGAGTTTGTCAGTGTTATTTTCAATGAAGATAATTTTTGGTTATCTCAGCTAGGAATGTCTGAGTTATTTGGTTGTACTCCAGAAAATGTTATTCAGCACCTTAATAATATC
>JAILRH010000044.1 GCA_024698345.1 Lachnospiraceae bacterium
GTTTTCAGAATACTCTGTCGCATTAAGCAAATGTTTTCTTAAAACTGTTCATCAAGTACTAGTTTTTAACTTCATAATAATAATGATAACTCGTCCGTTCCAATTCACGAGTTTTCTTGATGAAAACTCGTTCAGAGGAACTAAATTTTAAGGAGTTGAAATCCTTAAAATTTGACTTCGCATCATTATTATTATTTCAGAAAAACTATGTACTTGATTCAATGTTTTAGCGAAATCCATTTGCTTGAATGCTCTAAGAGTTATTCTGAAAACTGCTGTAGTTTACGTTTCATAAATCGTATATTTTGTGAAATGTGGATTACAGATGCTTTCAAAAATAAAAAGTTGAGCAGTTATATGAATGGATTTCGAAATAACAATTGAGACATGCTTAGAAGGATTCTGATAAAAGAAGAATGATTCGAAGTTAAATATCGAGGATTTCAATTCCTCGATATTTAGCACAATCTGAGGGAGTTTTCATCAAGAAAACTCACGAATTTGTGCGAACGAGAATCATACTTCTTTTGAAGATTATCCTTCAAGCAATGTCGAACTGTTTTGAGAAAACATTCATATAATGCGAAACGGTTGTTTTGAAAGCATCGTATATCCATTTCATAAAGTATAGTTTATGAAAACAATTAATTTGATAGTGAAATATTACGGGAAATAGTGTAAACTAGTATAAGTATGATTAGAAATATATAGGGAGGGCAATATGAGTCAGGCTCCGATAAAACTGATTGCAAACAACAAAAAAGCCAGACATGATTATTTTATAGAAGATACTTATGAGGCAGGAGTTGTATTGCACGGTACAGAAGTGAAGTCTTTGAGAATGGGCAAGTGCAGTATCAAAGAATCCTTTATCAGAATTGAAAAAGGAGAAGTGATCATTTATGGTATGCATATTAGTCCATATGAAAAAGGTAATATTTTTAACAAAGATCCCATGAGACCAAAGAAACTGATGCTTCACAGACATGAGATTAATAAGATAGAAGGCAAGCTTGGAGAGCAGGGTATGACATTAGTACCGCTTCAGGTTTATTTTAAAGGAAGTCTTGTGAAAGTTGAGGTTGGTCTTGCAAAAGGAAAGAAGCTTTATGACAAGAGAGCTGATATTGCAAAGAAGGATCAGCAAAGAGAAGCTGCAAAAGATTTTAAAATCAGAAATCTGAGATAATTGTAATTTAGAACTGATGCATTGTGATTATCAAGGCAATCACTTTTATTTCAGATGCGAGATGACTCCCACTTCAAGCACATATGTGCTAAGTGGTGAGTAACAAAATAGTATCAGTGGGAGTGCAAAATCAGTCTTGCAATATGAAGCATGATTACTAGAGTATTATAAAAATATATAAAACAGTATATTAATTACTGAAACAGGAGGATAAAGATGTTAAATGAAGAAATGGTAGGACTTGGAAAGGTTCGTTCAGAGATTAGAGAGATTTTTGAATACGGAAATAAACGTAAACAGGAGATTGGTGCTGAGAATGTATTTGATTTCAGCATAGGAAATCCAAGTGTTCCTGCACCTGTATCTGTAAATGAAGCAATCAGAGATATTGTTGATAATACAGATTCGGTTATGCTTCATGGTTATACATCTGCACAGGGTGATTTCAGTGTTAGAAAGACAATTGCTGAAAATATAAACTCTAAATTCAACACAGAGGTGAATGCAGACAGCATTTATATGACTGTTGGAGCTGCGGCGTCTCTTACAATCACATTAAAAGCAATTATGAATCCGGGTGAAGAGTGTATCGTATTTACACCATTCTTCCCTGAATATGGTGTATTTATCAAGAGTTCTGGAGCAAATCTCAAAGTTGTAAAAGGTCTTGATAAGACATTCCAGATTGATATTGATGCGTTTGAAAAAGCTATCAGTGAAAAGACAAAGGCAGTTATTATTAATTCGCCAAACAACCCATCGGGTGTTGTTTACACAGAAGAGACTATTATCAAACTCTGTGACATAATGAGAACAAAAGAAAAAGAATTCGGACATGAGATTTATCTGATTTCAGACGAGCCTTACAGAGAGCTTGTTTACGATGATACTTTCGTACCATATCTTATAAATTATTATGATAATACATTTGTATGCTACTCATACAGCAAGGCATTATCACTTCCGGGTGAGCGTATCGGATACATTGTTGTATCAAATAAGATGAAGAACGAGAGAGATGCATACGCTGCTGTTTGCGGTGCGGGAAGAGTTCTCGGATATGTATGTGCACCAAGTTTATTCCAGAGAGTAGTTGCAAGATGTGTAAATGACACAGCGGATATTTCTATTTACAAAAAGAACAGAGATGTATTGTTCAACGGTCTTACAGAGTTGGGATTTGAGTGCGTATATCCTGATGGAGCTTTCTATCTCTTTGTAAAGGCTTTGGAAGAGGATGCACATGCATTCTGCGAAAAAGCAAAAGAGCAGGAATTGCTCTTGGTACCTGCTGACAGTTTTGGTACACCTGGATATGTCAGAGTGTCATACTGTGTTCAGACAGAGACAATTGAAAAATCATTGGCTGCATTCAAAAAACTTGCAGAATCTTACAAATAAGGGGCGATTCTATGAGTGGTGGCCAGTACAGCTGTGAGTTTTGCAGCAATTATGTTTATGATGAAGAATATGAGGAATATGCTTGTGTGGTAAATATGGACGAGGATGATTATGCAATGCTGATGCAGTATCCAAAATCCAGTTGCCCGTATTTCTCTTACGGTGATGAATATAGAATTGCTCGAAAACAGTAAGGAGAGTACAGATGAACAAAGAAGCCTATGCCGATTTGATGAATAATATTAGGTCAAAGCCTTTGCTAGCACAATTTATTCGGGGTGCAAATAAGGCGACAACTTATGTTGTATATGTGATTTTCAGCGTATTCATGGCAAGTCTTCTTATAAAAAAAGATGCCGATTTTTTTAGGATATTGCTGACAACAGCAGTATCCTTTTTTATAGTATCTGTTTTTAGAAAGATATTTAACAGAGAGAGACCTTATGAGAAATTTGGTGAGAAGTCTGTAATAGAAAAGGATAAAAAGGGGAATTCATTTCCAAGCAGACATGTTTTTTCAACTTTTGTTATTGCCATGGCATGTCTGTATGTCAACCTGACACTTGGGATAATAATGTTTGTAATATCTATAAGTATTGCGATTTTGAGAGTTGTCGGTGGTGTTCACTATATAAGTGATGTCATAGCCGGCGCGTTGATAGGGATTATTAGTGGAGTTATTGGTTTATATCTTATATAGAATATGATTTAGATGCAATTTATATTATATTTAGATGCGATTTATATTATATTTAGATGTGATTTATATAGAAATTAGATAGGAATAAGATAAGATTTATATAACTAAGAAGTCGATGTCCCCCTCCTCTAAACAAAGTGAAGGTGGGGGTAAGAAAATTTACTGAGTAGGGGGCCAATCTCCTTCTCAGTTATAAGCCTCCGGCGGATTGCAGAAATGCGCAGATGAAAATGTCAGCATGAGATAACTTACAGAGTAAATTATCTCATGACTGACGCGCATTTCGCAGCAAGAACGCTGAGGCGTTCTTGAAATTTCAATTAGCATTTGTTTTACTTATAGGAGAAAAGTAATGACAGGAAAAAATAAAAAAGATAATAAATATGTAAAAGACATGACGGTTGGAGAACCATTAAAACTTCTTTTGGCATTTGCTATTCCGTTATTGATTGGCAATTTGTTTCAGCAGGCATATAATCTCGCTGACTCGATTATTGTGGGAAGATATGTTGGAAAAGTAGCACTGGGGGCAGTTGGTGCTACAGGTTCTATAATGTTCTTTATCAATTCACTGACCATAGGTTTGTCAGTAGGTATAGGAATTGTTGTGGCGCAGTTCTTTGGAGCAAAAGAAGATGAAAAGGTAAAAAATACAATCGGTAATGCATTCTATATTGTAATAGTAACTGTTACTATTATGGCAATATTGGGATTCTCTCTGGCAGGATCGATTTTACATTTGCTAGACACACCGGATACTACATTTACTTATGCCGTTGTGTATCTTCGTACAACTTCAATCGGATTTATAGCAACAGCAGGATTTAATTTGCTGTCGTCAATTCTGAGAGCCCTGGGTGACTCAAAGACACCACTTAGATTTTTGATAGTTGCCTGCATTCTCAATATTTTGCTTGATTTATTATTTGTAATAAAGTTCAATATGGGCGTAATGGGAGTAGGAATTGCAACTGCAACAGCACAGTTTTGTGCAGCAATACTTTGTTTGATATATGCTATTATGAGCAATTCGTATTTCAGATTGAAGAAGAAAGATTTTGTTTTCAATTATTCTATTTTTAAAAGGGTAATAAGAGTTGGAATACCTGTTGCAGGGCAGAGTTCACTCATTGCATTTTCCCTTATTGCTCTTCAAAGAGTTGTTAATGGATTTGGTGATGATTTCGTCACATCATTTACAGTAGTTTCAAGAATTGAACAACTCGTACAGCAACCGTTTATGTCACTTGGTGCGGCACTCGCAACTTATACAGGACAAAATATAGGAGCAGGAAGAATCGACAGAGTAAAGCAGGGATTCTTGAAGGCGACACTTTGCAGTACTGTATTTGCAATTTTTATTTTTGTAATATTCCAGACATTTGCAACTCCGATTGTTAAGATATTCGGAAGTGATCCGGTGGTTGTAGATTATGCGGTTACAGGTCTTAGAGTTACCTGTTCGTTCTATATTTTCCTTGGACTGATATATACAACAAGAAATGTTCTAAACGGTGCCGGAGATGCAAATTTTTCATTATTTACAGGTATTGTTGAGTGTATCGGAAGAGTTGGTTTTGCAAGACCGTTGACTATGATTCCTGCAATCGGATTGAACGGCGTTTGGTTTACGACCGGTATTACATGGTTGCTAAATGGAGTATTTAGTACAATCAGATACAAGCGCGGAAAGTGGAAAACTACAGCGATATTTAGGGCAAAAGAAAATAACAAAGACGTCAAAGTCAAGATGTAATCATTAATAATTGATATTTATGCAAATTAAGAAAGTAATAAAATTCAAAAAATGACTTAAAATGGAGGATACATGGGTAATTTTTTTGAGAATAAAGAAAATATAGATAAGGTTATTCTCGTCGCGGTTAAGTTGAATGATTCAGAAAATGTTGAATCATCACTTGATGAACTGGAAGAACTTGTAAGTACAGCGGGAGCAGAAGTAGTTGGTCGTGCCATCCAGCCAAGAGATTCTGTTCATCCGGGAACATATGTCGGAAAAGGAAAAGTTGACGAGTTAAAGGATATGATTTATGAAACAGACGCCACCGGTATTGTGTGTGATGATGAATTATCCCCTGCGCAGTATAAGAATCTTGAAGAAGAATTAAATGTAAAAGTAATGGACAGAACACTTGTAATTCTTGATATTTTTGCAGGCCGTGCAAAGACATCTGAAGGAAAGATACAGGTAGAACTGGCACAGCTTAGATATCGTTCATCAAGATTAATAGGAATGAGAAATCTTTCTCGTCAGGGTGGTGGTATCGGAACAAGAGGTCCCGGAGAGAAAAAACTCGAAGTTGACAGAAGACTGATAAGAGACAGGATTTCAAATCTCAAAGCTGAGGTGAAAGAATTAGAACTTCACAGAGAAGTTGCAAGGGCAAAGAGAAGCAATAATCCTGTACCGGTTGTTTCTATCGTAGGTTATACAAATGCAGGAAAGTCCACACTTTTGAATAAACTGACAAAGGCATCTGTGCTAGAGGAAGACAAATTATTTGCAACACTGGATCCGACAACCAGAAATTATAAACTGAATGACGGTCAGGAAGTGTTACTTACAGATACAGTTGGATTTATCAGAAAACTACCTCATCATCTGATTGATGCTTTTAGAAGTACTCTTGAGGAAGCAAAATATGCAGACATAATAATACATATGGTTGATTCATCAAATCCTGCATTGGACAGTCACATTCATACTGTTTACGAGACATTGGCGATGCTTGGGATAGAGGATAAGATTATTATTACCGTATTTAATAAGCAGGATAAGGTGGAAAACAAGGAAGTATTGAGAGATTTTAAGGCAGATTACACGGTTTATGCATCTGTAAAGACCAGAGAAGGACTGGATGATTTGAATGATAAGTTATCAGAGGCATTAAGATCAATGCGTGTTCATATTGAAAAAGTATTTGATTACGCTGAGGCCGGTAAACTTGGATTGATTAGAAAATACGGTCAGCTTCTCAAGGAAGATTACAGAGATGAAGGAATATATGTTGAGGCTTATGTTCCTGCTGAAATGTATGATAAAATGTAGAATTCAATAATGCCTTGGCGTTACTGTTGCAAAAAAAATTTATGCGCAGCTCGCGGAGATGTATTTATGCTGACGCATCCGCTCGCGCGCGAAGTGTCGCAAGCGACACTTTGTTCTAGTGATTATGAAAAGGGGAGATATGATTACAGAAGATATTGAAAAAGAACTGTTCGCTAATCAGGACATTCCGTACAGAGATTTTCAGGCAAAACTAATTCCGAATGTTGATAAGAATTATTTCATAGGAGTGAGAACTCCAATACTTAGAAAAATGGCTAAGGAGTTTGCAAAAAGAGAAGATATTAATGAGTTTTTGGATGTATTACCACACAATTATTTCGACGAAAATCAACTTCATGCCTTTGTTTTATCAGAAATGAAAGACTATGAGCAATGTTTGAGCAGACTAAATACGTTTTTGCCATATGTAGATAATTGGGCAACCTGCGATCAGATGTCCCCAAAGATTTTTAAGAAGCATAAAGCAGAACTTATTACAGAAATAAGAAAATGGATTGATTCAGATGATACATATACAGTTCGTTTTGCCGTCGGAATGTTGATGGAACACTTTTTGGATGATGATTTTGAAAATGAATATCCTGAAATGGTAGCTGCAATTCGTTCAGAAGAATATTATATAAATATGATGATATCCTGGTATTTCGCAACGGCACTTGCAAAGCAGTATGAATGTATTTTGCCATTTATTAAAAATAGAAAACTTGATACATGGACTCACAATAAAACAATACAAAAATCTGTTGAGAGTAACAGAATTACCAAGGAACAGAAAGAGTATCTTAAGAGTCTAAAAATAAAATAAGTTTAGATAGTGTTCAGGTAAAAGTAGAACAAATATGTAGTAATAAGTTGATGTGTTTAGTATAATGTAATAGGGTTTGAATTTCTTAATGGTATGATACAGCAGTGGCTTTACTTATTAATCAGGAGGGGGCTCCATGAAAATACCAGGGAAAAATGTCGATGACGGAATGACAGTTACATACAGCGATCTGGATACCATCTTTGGAACGAAATCGACTAGAAGATATGTATTGGAAAAAATAAATACCGGTGGAACAATCAATGAACTGAAAAAGGAATTGGGTATAAGCGAGGAGAGTATCAAAAAAGCATATTTTTCCGCTTATGTGAGATGTAAAGAGTACAACACTCACAAGAAGAATAAGATGTCAGTCAGATATTTAAAGGCGGTACGAAAGATAGACAAAAAGACCAGCAACAGTCTGCTCAAGATGGGTATTACAAATCTTGATATGTTGAAAGGCATCGATATTAACGAGTTCTTTAATGAGAGAGAGAAGAGTTATCTTTCTGCAGGTAAACTATATGAAATCTGTAAGACTTTCAAGATTAATTCCGTATATAATGGCAAGCCGGCGGTTGAGCCTAAAGAAAAACTCCTTGAGAGAGTTGTGTATAAACTTGTAAGAAATTTCGGCGTTGATGCTGTTGATGAGGAGTTGTCGAAGTACAAAAATGATATTGATGACAGTAATCAATAATAGAAATCAATAATTGAAATCAATAGTTGAAATCAATAAAATATTTCAAAAAAATAGTAAAATTAATTAAATGTTGTTAAAAAAGATAACAATTTATAAAAAAAAGTAAAAAAATAAAAATTGAATAAAAAAGATGTTTGAATTACTAATTTAATAGTGGTAGAATTAAAATAACATTTGAAGAAGGGAACGAGCGGAAATAGTTCCCTTTTTACATTTTATGGTTTTATACTGTAAATAATTGAATATAAGAAACGGAGGAAGTGCTTATGAAAAAATCATTTGTAGCTATGTTTTTAAGTTCATTGATGGTATTTAGTATTTTGCCACAGCCGGTTGCGGTATTTGCAGATCATAGTGCAGTAATTAATGCTGTTACAATAAATGACCTCGATTGGCCTGTTCAGGGTAAGACTTTTGATTATACTTACAGTGTTCCGGTTGGAGATTCTGTACCGTATACAAAAAATCCTTCATATGATCAGGTAAAATGGTACGATATGGGAACTACTCTCAATGTTGATGAACTGGGTGATGAGGTGGCATCGGGTGCTACTGCACAGAAGAATCACTATTATGCAGCGGAAATTCATTTATGTGATTTCTACTCTCTTGATAACACAAGTCCTAAAGGCGGTCATTTTGAAAAACCGATTTCTGTTACTACTTCTAACCCAAACAGAAGTCAGGGATTTAAGACTGTAGTAGCAAGTCAGAATTATTACCTGACTGTATATTTATTCTTTAAGGCTGATAGTCTGTATAACGAAGCTATACCGGTTATTGTTGATATGCCAAGTCAGGGTAATTTCCCGGTAGAATTGAAAGAGGGAGAAAAGCCATGGACAGCTGATATGTTCACTGGTAGTGATGAATATGATATTTCAGTCAGCTGGTTTAAAGACAAGACATCAGCAATGGGAGCAAATGATGTATTTGAAACGGGTCATTCTTATACAATGAGACTTAATGTTAATTCTGAGGCAAAGGGAAAATATGCTTATTTTGATGATGATGTTGAATTGTGGCTCAACAATTTCCCTCTTGACAGATATCAGGTAAATCCATTGAGTGCAACATTTGAGATTGAGTTATCTACTAAAAAAGTTATTAATCAGCTTAATATTGAAGGAATAAAACAACCGACTGCAAATGAAGCAGTTCAGACAACAGGATTTACATTATCAGGAACAAATGCAACACTCAAATTTGATAACTGGAAACAGTATAGCGGAGTTGAGTTCCCGATAGAAGAAAAAGACAAATTTAAAGCAAACACTGAATATCTCCTGTGTTTCACAGTTACACCTGCTGATGGATATACATTTGATATATCAAAAGAAAAAGTATTCGCAAATCTTGGTACTGTTGAAAGATGTGTTGTTGGAGATGATGGTACATTAGGATTGGAAATCAAAATTAAATGTGGTGATGTTCCAAAGGAGACACCAACTACAAAGAAAGCGGAGCCTGCTACAACAGCAGCGCCTGCCACAACAGCAGCGCCTGCCACAACAGCTGCACCACAGAATATTACGAAAGTACCAAAAGCTAAAATCAGCAAGGCAAAGAGAATCAAAAAAGGAAAGAAAATCAAAATAACGTGCAAGAAGATTAAAGGTGCAACTTTTGAGATTCAGTATTCGACATCTAAGAAGTTTAAAAAAGCAAAGACAGTGAAATCTAAAAAAGCAACAAAGACTATTTCAAAACTAAATCCTAAGAAGAAATACTACATCAAGGTAAGAGCCATAGTAAACGGAGTAGCAGGAGAGTGGTCAAAAGTTAAGAAAGTTGCTAAATAAAATAATATAAAATAAAACAACACCGGGTAGTATTGACGGCTATCAGGTGTTGTTTTATTATGTTTAAGGACAAAAGCGTCATAAATAACAATGTAATGAAGAAATACACATTCCGCAGCAGGAATGCTGAGAGCGTTCTTGAATTTAAATAATAAACAATAAGGGAGATGATAAGTTGAAATCTGAAATGACTCAAGCTGATTTTTCAAAAGGAAAAGTATGGAAGAATATTATCTCACAGTCAGTGCCACTGATTTTTGCTCAGTTAGTACTGATGTTATACAATATTGTAGACAGAATTTATATAGGTCATTTGAAAGAAGAAGGGAGCATGGCACTTACAGGTGTTGGACTGGCTTTCCCGATTACGACATTGATTGCGGCTTTTACATATTTATTCGGAACCGGGGGAGCACCTCTGTTTTCCATGGCTAGAGGTGCAAAGGAAGAGGAAAAGGCTGAAAAGATACTGGGACAGGTAGTTATGTTGTTAACAGTATCATCAGTTATCCTTTTTGCTTTATTGTATATATTCAGAGTTAAAATATTATATCTGTTTGGAGCAGGTGATGACTCAATAGGATATGCTGACAGTTATCTTAGAATATATCTGTTTGGAACTTTATTTTCCATGTTTGCAACAGGCCTTAATTCGTTTATTAATGCGCAGGGATTTCCAAAGATTGGAATGGGAACCATTGTAATAGGAGCTGTTTTCAATATTATACTGGATCCTGTATTTATATATTTGTTTAATCTTAAAGTTGAAGGTGCAGCCATTGCAACTGTTATCAGCCAGTTCATGTCATTTGTGTGGGTATTATATTTCTTCTTTTCAAAAAAGAATATGTATAAGATTAAGATGAAAAATATGATTCCCAATTGGTCTTTGATTAAGAAAATATCGACTCTGGGCCTTGCGGGATGTATTATGCAGGCAACAAACTGCACAGTTCAGATTGTATGCAATAAGACACTTAATATGTACGGTGGAGATCTCTATGTTGGTATAATGACTGTTATCAATTCAGTCAGGGAGATTTTGTCACTGCCGGCAAGTTGTGTCGGAGGCGGATCTCAACCGATACTGTCATATAATTACGGAGCAAGAAGATTTGACAGAGTAAAGAGTGGAATCAAGTTTACAACTTTTCTTGCCACATCATATATGCTTGTTGCATGGATAATTGTAATAATTATTCCACACGCATTCATGTCAATATTTACAAAGGATGTCAAGATGATTGAACTAGGAACAACTTCATTGAGATTATATTTCTTTGGATTCTTTTTTATGGCATTACAGTTTTCTGCGCAGTCGACATTTACAGCACTTGGATGTGCAAAAAGAGCAGTATTTTTCTCAATATTCAGAAAAGTAATAATAGTTGTTCCGTTAACTTTGTGGCTTCCAACCATAGGCCTTGGAGTGAAGGGAGTTTTTCTTGCTGAACCTATTTCGAATGCAATAGGAAGTACTGCAAGTTTTGTGACAATGTGGTTTACACTGTACAGAAAACTTCCTGATACTAAACTTTCGGATGATAATTGTAATCAATAATAATAAGCGGAAAAAAGGACAAAGTGTGAACACACTAAAACTCAGTAAAATCAAGGTGGAAAACGTTACCGAATACATAGATAATTTACAATTTGTTCACTGGATAAATTTGAATGGAATACGACTTATAATGTATAATTAACATATGGAAAAAGAACGGGAGTTATTTGAGAAAAAACGGTGTGTATGCACTTGCTTTTCTTGGAAAAGGAGGTACATTATGAAAAAGTATTCTATGCGTTTATCGCTTGTACTAGCGATAGTTTTGGTTTTCGGTAATTGTAGTTTTACTAATGCAGACGTAAAGGCTATCAAACTTGGAAGTCAGGTTCAGGGAACATTATCTGTTAACAACTCGGCAGCGTATGTTATCAATTTTAGTTCTACTATGAAAGTAAAATTAAAAGTTGATGCGGCGTTGACAGATTATTCAGGTAATCAGGAAGTAGCAGAGGATGACAGGGATTTCGAAATTTTGATGATGTCATATGATGATTACAAAGATTATTTGGAGATGGTAGCAGAAGACGTTGATAATGCAGACGATGACAATGATGATGCATTCTATGATGAGTATGATGACGAAGATGATGACGAAGATGAAGAAGATGACGATGATATTGATTATGTTATCAGAGATTTTGTTGATATCGGTGAAGGATATGAAGAGAATCTTGAAGTTGAGGGCGGAAAGTATGTTTTTGTAATCAATAATGATGATTGTGAAATCAATTTCAAGTTCTTATTTAAAGATATCAGTGAGTACACTAAAGCAATAAAACTCAACAGGAAGAAACTGACAATGAAAGTTAAAAAGTCAGCTAAATTAGTAGCATCGCCTAAACAGAAAGGCAAATATATTACTAAAGTCTTCTGGAAATCTTCAAACAAGAAAGTAGCAAAGGTTGATAAGAACGGCAAAGTTACGGCAGTGAAGGCCGGACAGTGTACAATATCTGCCTGGGTAAAAGGTGGTAAAAAAGTTAAGTGTACCGTTATTGTAAAATCTAAAAAGTAGCGGGAATAAAATAAGAATATTAGTTCTAATATAAAGTCTGCAAGTAGAACTATCGATAGAGTGACCTTCAGGTATTAGCCTGAAGGTCTTTCTACTTTCAAGTTTTTTGTATCGTGGTATACTGTAATTAATATAAGTGTGTATATTTCCAAATGTAACAAGAAAAAATAAACACATAGGAGGATTTGAAAATGGCACAATTAAAAATAACATACAGTAAAATAAGAATTATCACTAATATAGGAGGCATTGCAGGTTACAGAGGAAAGATTTTAAGAGGGTAGGATACAGATGAAGAATAAGAAGATTGTTATTGTGGGAGGCGTTGCCGGTGGAGCATCAGCTGCAACGAGACTTAGAAGATTAGATGAAAATGCGCAGATTACTATATTTGAACGCACAGGATATGTTTCCTATGCGAACTGCGGACTGCCGTATTATGTTGGTGGAGTAATTGAAGATGCTGATGAATTGACATTGCAGACTCCCGACAGTTTTTGGGAGAGATTCAGAATCGATGTCAGAACAAAACATGAAGTGATGTCTATTGATACTGAAAAAAAGACAGTGATGGTTTGCGGTTTGGAAACAGGAAAAGTATTTGAGGAGTCTTACGATAAATTGATACTGGCTCCCGGGGCAAAAGCCTTTATTCCTAATATACCGGGAATTGATTCAAAGAATGTATTTACGCTCAGGACAGTTGAGGACACTTTTAGAATAAGAGATTATGTAGTGTCAGCGTCACCAAAATCAGCAGTGGTAGTAGGTGGTGGATTTATTGGAATTGAAGTGGCTGAAAACTTGAGAAAGATGGGAGTTGATGTGACAATTGTTGAAGCTTCAAATCAACTTATGAATACTCTTGATTATGATATGGCAACTCTGGTTCATACAAAACTTAGATCAAAGGGAGTAGATATCAGGCTTGACAGCACAGTATCTTCCATTGAAGAGTGCAAATCGCATGAAGAGAAGAAAGCAGATAATAGTAAACCGGCAGACAGAATGAGTTCAGAGTCCAAACTTAGCGTTGTACTCAGAGACAAAACAAGAATAGAGACGGATATGGTTCTTATGGCTGTTGGTGTGACACCTGAATCAAATCTGGCAAAAGAAGCAGGTTTTAAACTAGGTATAAGAGATTCCATAGTTGTAAATGAAAAGATGGAGACCTCAGTTGCTGACATATATGCGGTTGGAGATGCAGTTCAGGTAAAAAACACAGTTACAGGAAAGTATTCACTTATATCTCTTGCAGGACCTGCAAATAAGCAGGGAAGAATTGTGGCAGATAATATTTGCGGAATTGAAAGTACATTTGAAGGTTCTCTGGGATCATCAGTAATAAAAGTCTTTGATCTTACTGTTGCAAGTACCGGTATAACTGAAAAAAGAGCAGATGTAGAAGGTATTGATTATGATAAAGTAGTATTGTCTCCAATGTCTCATGCCGGATATTATCCGGGAGGTCATGTTCTTACTATGAAAGTTGTATATGAGAAAGTTACTAAGAAGATTCTTGGTGCACAGATAATAGGATTTAGCGGTGTGGATAAACGAATTGATGTAATCGCAACTGCAATCAGTGCAGGAATGAAAGCTGATAAATTAAAGGAATTAGACCTTGCATATGCACCGCCTTTTTCATCTGCAAAGGATCCTGTAAATATGGCGGGATTCATGATAGAAAATGTCGAATCTGGAATTGTAAAGCAATTTTATTGGGAGGATATCAATAGACTGACCGGAGATGACAGTGTTACTATTCTTGATGCCAGAACTAGTGAAGAATATGACAGCGGTCATGTTGAGGGAGCATTGCACATTCCGGTTGATGATTTGAGAGAGAGAAAGGAAGAGATAGATAAATCAAAACCTTTGTATGTGTACTGTCAGAGTGGCCTTAGAAGTTATATTGCTTGCAGAATACTTGCACAGGAAGGATATGATTGTTATAATCTCTCAGGTGGATACAGATTCTACAGTATGGTTAAAAAAGAAATAAATCTTGTTAAAAAGTCTTTCCCTTGCGGAATGGATAAAGAATAGAAAAATGGAGTTAATAAAAGATGATTTATACAGTAACTTTCAATCCGGCAATTGATTATTTAATACACACAGACGAAATGAAATTAGGAGATGTGAACCGTTCAAAATACGATGAAATGTATTTTGGAGGAAAGGGAATCAATGTTTCTATTGTGCTTAATGAACTTGGAATCAAATCTAAAGCATTAGGGTTTGTTGCAGGATTTACCGGTGATGCCATAGAAAGAGGTATTACTGAAATGGGGATTGATACTAAATTCGTTCATTTAAAAAATGGTAACTCCAGAATAAATGTGAAAATAAAAGCCGGCGAAGAAACTGAAATAAATGGTCAGGGGCCTGAAATAGATAAATCAGAGTTGGAACAGTTATTCTACAAAACAGATAGATTGGAAGATGGTGATACACTGATCCTTGCAGGGAGTATTCCCGGAAGTCTGCCTTCGGATGTATATGAAAAAATATTAGACAGAATAAAAGAAAAAGAAGTAAGGGTTGTTGTTGATGCAAGAAATGATTTGCTTTTAAACGTTCTTAAATACAACCCGTTTCTGATAAAACCAAATAATTATGAATTGGAAGAAATATTTGGTTTGAAACTGACTTCCAAAGAAGAGATAGTAGAATGCGCAAATAAATTACAAAATCTCGGTGCCAAAAATGTGCTTGTATCCATGGCGGGAGATGGAGCACTATTGCTGGATGAAAAAGGAAAAATCCATCAGTGTGGTGTATGTGAAGGGACAGTAAAGAATTCTGTGGGAGCAGGAGATTCCATGGTTGCGGGATTTGTTGCAGGCTTAATAGAAGGTGATTATGATTATGCATTAAAACTTGGCACTGCCTGCGGTGGAGCAACTGCATTCTCCAATGGATTGGGAAAACGTGACGATATATACAGGTTGTTAGAAACTCTATTATAATTACTCTTCAAGATAATCTAAAGAGGCTATATTGTGAAACTTCTCAGGCAGATCAGTTCCTGAATCATGCTTCATATTGAAAATATATGCGGCAGGATCTGCTTTCATTTTCAGCAGAGTATCAAAGGCCATGAGGACCATATAATATCCGTTATTTTTATATTTACTCATGCCTGTTTTGTCCAGAGCAGATTTGAAATGGTCAATCTGATAGACCATAATATCTATGATGGTATATCCTTCGATATTAAATTTGCATAGAAATTCACTGTGTTCAGCATAATAAATAAATTCTTCATATATGTCAGGACAAGAAACAAGTTCATTCCAGAATTGTGCAAGAAAATCATTGTCTATTTCCGCAAGTGAGGCAAGGTTCAGTGCGTAGTTGAAGGTTTGGACTTGTTTTTTGTTGTTGACATCTAAGTGTAATTCAGGTTTGTTGCTCATATTAATCTCCGGTTGATCTGACATACGCTCTGCAAGGATTGAATCATTCAATCTGTTTTAAGTTCATGTTATT
>JAILRH010000047.1 GCA_024698345.1 Lachnospiraceae bacterium
TAATTAAGTAAGTAAGTAGTAAGTAAGGAGGAAGCAAATGGAACATATTATTTTTCATATAGATGTTAATTCTGCCTTCCTCAGCTGGACGGCAGTAAAACTGCTAAATGACGGCTTTGATACTGACATAAGGACTATTCCATGTATCATTGGAGGTGACATGACAAAACGTCACGGTGTAGTCCTGGCAAAGTCAATTCCTGCGCAAAGATATGGAATCAGAACCGGTGAGCCCATAACAGATGCGAGGAAAAAATGCCCCGGTCTTAAAATGTTTCCGCCGGAGCATGATTACTATCATGTACAGAGTCAGAGATTTATTTCAATAATAAAAGAGTATACACCTGATATTGAGCAGGTCAGTGTTGATGAATGTTACGTGGATTTCACGGGAATAAGAAACCGATTTGATTCACCTGTCAGTGCGGCACAGATTATCAAAGACAGAATAAAAAACGACCTTGGATTTACAGTAAATATAGGAATATCAGACAGAAAAGTATTGGCAAAGATGGCTTCTGATTTTGAAAAGCCCGACAGAATCCACACATTATTCAGTTATGAAATAGAAAAAAAACTGTGGCCTCTGCCGATAGAAGATTTGTTCATGGCTGGAAAATCTGCAGTTGAAACTCTCCATAGGATTGGTATAATGAATGTCGGCCAATTGGCAAAAACACCGCCTGAGATATTGCAATACCATCTGAAAAGTCACGGCTTGATGCTCTGGAATTTCGCAAACGGCATTGATGACAGTGTGGTGAGTACTGAGAGAGAAGAACTAAAGGGAATCGGCAACTCAACAACTCTGCCGCAGGATGTAAGTGATTTGGAAGAGGCAAAAAAGACTTTGTTATATCTTTCCGACAAGGTAGCATCAAGACTTAGAGAAGCCGGACAGAAAGCCATGGTGGTGTGTGTTGAGATAAAGTATTCCGATTTTACAAAAACTTCAAAACAGATTTCACTTGACGAACCGGTAAAAACCGGGCAGCATATTTATGAAAAATCATGCCGACTGTTTGAAGAATTATGGAATGGCAAACCTGTGAGACTGCTTGGTGTAAGGACAACAAAGCTTGTGGATGAAACAGAACCGGAGCAGCTTAGTCTTTTTGATTATAATTTTGAAAAAAATAATTTTGAAAATTATAATAATGAAAAGGCAGAACAGAATGAAAAACTTGCCAAACTCGAGAGTGCAATTGATGACATAAAGAAAAAATACGGTGACGGCGTTATTACCAGGGCAAGTATGATGCCGAAAAATAAAAAAGATAACAAGGATGATAAGGATAGAAAAAGCTAATTATAAATGAGTGAAAAATTATAAGAAATAACTTGGAAGAAAAAAGTGAGAGAAAAGTGAGAGGATAGAACTAATGAAAGATAATATAGTACTTATAGGAATGCCGGGTGTTGGGAAGAGCACGGTAGGTGTTATTCTTGCAAAAATACTTGGATACAAATTTGTGGATGCAGATTTGCTTATTCAGGAGAGAGAAGGCAGATTGTTAAAAGATATAATTGCAACAGAGGGTGTAGATGGATTTATCAGAATAGAAAATGAAGTTAACAGTTCCATAGTTGCCCAAAAGACAATCATAGCAACAGGCGGATCTGTAGTTTACGGCAAAGAAGCAATGGAGCATTTGTCAGAGATTGGAACAGTTGTGTATCTGAAACTGGATTTGGATCATTTGAAGAGAAGACTTGGAGATATCAAGAACAGAGGAGTTGTATTAAAAGAGGGGCAGACACTGGAGGATTTGTTTGAGGAGAGAACAAAGCTGTATGAAGAATATGCAGATATCGTTTTGAGCGAACAGGGACTGTCAGTTGAGGAAACATTGGAGAGACTTGTAGAAAAAATCAACGGATAATGCTGAAAAACAGTGGATTTGATATAGGTTCCCTAAATATAAGAAAACATATAGGTTGCCAAAAAAAGATTATGTGATACAATAAATATGATTGTGCATTGCTATCACTATGCCCAATTGTATTGAAAATCAGATAACCACGATTATTAGTCTTAATATATAGAGGTGTATAATGGAACATTATATAATTAAAGGCGGTAAGCCACTTGAAGGCGAGGTAGAGATAAGTGGCGCAAAGAATGCTGCACTTGGTTTGCTTGCAGCAGCTATTATGACGGATGAAGAAGTTACAATAGAGAATCTGCCTGATGTTAGTGACATAAACCAGTTGATTGAAGCTATCGAGAATATCGGAGCAACAGTAGACAGAGTAGACAGACACACGGTAAAGATAAACGGAAAGACTATCGATTCTTATGTAGTTGAGTACGAACAGATGAAGAAAATCAGAGCATCATATTATTTACTTGGTGCTTTACTTGGAAGATTTAAGAACGCAGAGGTTGCATTACCCGGTGGATGTGCAATCGGAAGCAGACCTATCGATCAGCATACTAAGGGCTTCAGAGCACTTGGAGCTGACGTGGATGATGAAAATAAGAACGGCAGGGGAATGCTTATTGCAAAGGCAGATAAGCTTATCGGCAATCATATTTTCCTTGATATGGCTTCAGTTGGAGCAACTATCAATCTTATGCTTGCAGCTTCTCTTGCGGAAGGAAAGACTACAATTGAGAACGTGGCAAAAGAGCCACACGTAGTTGACGTTGCCAACCTACTTAACAGTATGGGTGCCAATATCAGAGGTGCAGGTACTGATAAGATTAGAATATACGGTGTAGAGAAATTACACGGAACTACATACTCGGTTATACCTGATCAGATTGAGGCCGGAACATTTATGTGTGCCGCAGCTGCCACAGGTGGAAGTATTTTGGTCAAGAATGTTATTCCTATCCATTTGGAGTGTATTACTTCAAAACTTATAGAGATGGGCTGTATTGTTACAGAATATGACGATGCAGTTAGAGTTAAGGCTGGAGATAACATCAGAAGTACTCAGCTTAAGACTCTTCCATATCCTGGTTTTCCTACGGATATGCAGCCACAGATGACAGCAGTACTCAGTGTTGCAACAGGATACAGTATTGTTGTGGAGAGCATATTTGAAAACAGATTCAAGTATGTGGGAGAACTTAACAGAATGGGCGCAAAGATTCAGGTTGAGGGAAGCACAGCATTCATAAACGGAGTTAACGGACTTAAAGGAGCAAGGGTTTCAGCCCCTGACCTTAGAGCCGGAGCCGCACTTGTTATTGCGGGACTTATGGCAGAGGGCTTTACAACTGTAGATGACATTGTGTATATCCAGAGAGGATATGAGAACTTTGAAGATAAGCTTCGCGGTCTTGGAGCTGATATTGAAAAAGTATCTGATGACAGAGAAGAGCAGAAGTTCAAATTGAGAGTTGGATAATAATCAGGAGATTGAGACGCGTTTTTCAATCTCCTTAATATTTGAAATAGTATTCATAACAATATAACATAATATTTGAAACTGAATATGTTAAAATAAATCAATCAAAATGATTAAATTTACCACTTGGATTGATTTGTTACATATGTTATATTTTAAAAGAAGTCAAAAATGTTGATATTTCTTAATAAGCAGTGAAATGTCAGCAATAATATATAAAGGCTGTGAAGAGGAATAGTAATTTTTCGGATTCTTGCAGAGAGCTGTCGTGTGGTGTGAGATGGCAGATGATGATTGATGAACTCACCTTGGAGCTTCCGGCTGAACTTACAGTAGGTCAGGACGGTTTTCACCGTTATATGATGAGTACAGTGTAGCTGTACTGAAGAGTGCATTTTATGAATTAGAGTGGTACCGCGGATTTATTCGTCTCTATGTCGTCCTTATCAGGATGAGATAGAGATTTTTATTCTTTATCAGGGTATTCCCTAAAATGCAAAGTAACATGTTTTAACAGAAAGAAGGAGAGAGTTATTATGAAGAATTTTAGCAAGTATAAGAGACAGTATTTCATGCCTCCAACACCAACTTATGATTGGGTAAAGAAGGAGTATATTGACAAGGCACCTATCTGGTGTAGTGTTGACCTCAGAGACGGAAATCAGGCATTGATTGAGCCAATGAGTCTTGAGGAAAAATTAGATTTCTTTAAGATGCTTGTTGATATAGGATTTAAGGAAATCGAAGTGGGATTTCCTGCAGCATCAGAGACAGAGTATGCATTCATGAGAGCTCTTATTGAGAGAGATATGATTCCTGACGATGTAACGGTACAGGTACTTACACAGGCCAGAGAACATATCATAAAGAAGACATTTGAAGCTGTAAAGGGAGCAAAGCATGCGGTTATTCACCTTTACAATTCAACATCTGTTGCACAGAGAGAGCAGGTATTCAAGAAATCAAAAGAAGAGATTATGAAGATTGCCGTTGACGGAGCAAAGTTACTTAACAAGCTTGCTTCAGAGGTAGAAGGTAATTTCTCATTTGAGTATTCACCTGAGAGTTTCCCTGGAACAGAAGTTGATTACGCATTAGATGTATGTAACGCAGTTCTTGATGTATGGCAGCCAAAGCCTGACAACAAGGTTATTATCAATATACCGGCAACTGTAGAAAACGCAATGCCACACGTATTTGCAACACAGGTTGAGTACATGCACAAGAACCTCAAATATCGTGATGCGGTTACTATTTCAGTTCACCCTCACAACGACAGAGGATGTGGAGTTGCAACTGCAGAACTCAGCGTATTGGCAGGTGCTGACAGAATTGAAGGAACACTTTTTGGAAATGGTGAGAGAACAGGAAATGTTGATATTATTACATTAGCCATGAATATGTTCTCGCACGGAGTTGATCCTGAACTTGAGTTCTCTAACATGCCTGAGATTGTTGAACTCTATGAGAGAGTTACAGGAATGAAGGTAAGCCCACGTCAGCCATATGCAGGTGAATTGGTATTTACTGCATTTTCAGGTTCACATCAGGATGCCATTGCAAAGGGAATGGCATGCAGAGAAGCAAGTGATGATGATACTTGGACAGTTCCTTATCTTCCAATCGATCCAAAGGATGTGGGAAGAACTTACGACGGAGATGTTATCAGAATTAACAGTCAGTCAGGAAAAGGTGGAATCAGTTACATCCTTAAGCAGAACTTTGGTTTTGACCTTCCTGATAAGATGAGAGAACAGGTTGGATACACAGTTAAAGATGTATCAGACAAGGAACACAAAGAATTATCACCTGAATGGGTATATCAGATATTCGAAGACAAATATATTACAAATACAAGAATATTCACAATTCCTGAAACTCACTTCAAGCAGGCGGATGGAATTATAGCTGAAGTTTCCATTACACACAACAATATTACAAGAGTTGTAAAGAGTACAGGAAACGGAAGACTTGATGCTGTAAGTAACGCAATCAAGCAGTACTTCAACATCAGTTATGAGCTTTCTGTCTATGAAGAGCATTCACTTTCAAAAGGTTCTTCATCAAAAGCAGTAGCTTATGTAGGAATCAGCCATAATAACAAGATGTACTGGGGTGTTGGTATTGACCCTGATATTATCAAGGCATCAATCAATGCACTTGCAGTTGCAGTAAATCAGATAGAGTCTGTAGTGAGTGAAAATCAGTGCAAAGATGAGCGCTTAAATGAGATAATGAACTATATTCATACAAATTATCTCACAGTAACATTAGATGAACTTTCAGAAGAGTTTCATCTCACAAAGCCTTATTTATCAAAATATATAAAAGATAAATCAGGCGATACATTTGGTGAGATAGTAAAGAATGTCAGAATGAAGAAAGCAAGAGCTCTTCTTAAGAGCGGAAGCATGACAGTTGAGGCAATTGCTGAGAGTGTGGGATATCAGAATGTTGAACATTTCAACAGACTGTTCAAGAAGAAATATGGTATGACACCGGTTCAGTTTAGAAATGCAAAATAAATCTGAAAAACAAAAAGGAGCAAAAATGAAGAAGTTAAAAATGTTAGTAGTGTCATTGGTGTTATTGATGGCAATGGCAGTTACGGGTTGTACAAAGGTCGAAAGTATAACTAAGGTTAACAAAGACGGAAGCGGTGTTGGAACTTTACAGCTTAAGGTGAGTAAGACAGATGCGGTTGCAAGAATGGGAAGTATACTCACGGAAGCTGATGTGGATGCTTTTTTTGCAAAAAGCGGATATGAACTTAAGTCAGAAGACGGAAAGTCATACTATGTAAGAGAGTCAACAAAGGAGTACGGTAAGGGAGAACTTATCAGAGGTGTTGACGGCGATACTGCAAGCAAATACAAACTATACTTCCTTTACAGTGAATTAGATGGACAGCAGTTGAAGTATCAACTCAAGACAGAGATGGATTTTGACAATACACAGCAGCAGTTTGCACAGTATGGAATAACATTATCAGAAGATGATTTCACATATGCTGTAACATATGAATTCCCTGAAAAAGTAATAAACACAAACGGAAAGATAGATCCAAGCAACTCCCGCAGAGTTACCTTTGATATTGATTTAAATGGAATGAATATTGTCTTTGCTTCAACTAACAAACAGATTACTTTGTCCAATGTAAAGACTTTTGCAAGTGATCAGTTAAAAGTTGCAAACACAAAGATTGAAAAAGCAAAAGCTAAAAAGACAAGTATTACCGTTAAAATGAAAAAAGTAAAGGGTGCTAAATATCATATTCAGTGTTCTGCTAATAAGAACTTCAGTGGTTCAAAGTACAGAAAGAGCAAGAAGAATGTTTACACAATTAAGAAATTAAAGAGTAAAACAAAATACTATGTCAGAGTAAGAACTTACAGAAAGAATGCTTTCGGTAATACAATTTACGGAAAGTGGAAAAAGACAACAGTTAAGACAAAATAATAAAAATAACAATAATAGCAATAACAACAAAGAACCGGCGTATGCCGGTTCTTTTTCAGTGAATGATTATAACTAAGAAACAGCTGCCCAATCTCCTTCTCAGTTATGAGTTGGATTGTGTCATAATCAAAAAATATATATTCATAACAACATATCTAGTAAAATACTTGACAAATTATATATATATATAATGAATACGAAAAAAATATTAAAGGAGAAGAATGAGATGAAAGAAACAATAAGAAAAAATAGTATTGATAAAAGATGGAAAAGTGATATCTATGGAAGGAAAACATGGATTATTATGGGTTTGGAGTTTTGTTCCTAAAAAAAGTTCAATTAAACATATTGATGGAGGAAGAACTTATGAAGTAACAGTATACGGTAAATTATATATTGTCCATCCAGGACAAGATACATCAGTAAGAGACGAACAGACAAAATTATATTTTTCAGCAAAGTAGATAATTGCATATATGATAATAATAAGTATATGATTGAACAGCGGGTTTAAACACCTGCTGTTTTCTGATATAATGGCATGGCAATTATTATGTGAATATTGTAAATAAAAATAAGCTTAAAATAAGGATAGAAAAATGAGTGACAAATCTAGAAATATAACTATACAAGCTAGTATTCTTGCTTCAGCAGGACTGCTAACAAAAGTTATAGGGTTTATATATAGAATACCATTGGCAAATATTTTTGGTAATTCTGCTGACGGCGTATATGGAGTTGTATTTGGTATATATGGGATAGCGTTAATGCTTTCTTCATACAGCATGCCTGTAGCTATATCAAAATTAATAGTTGAAAGAAGTGTGGATGATAAAGAAGGGGCAAGAAAGGTTCTAAAAGTATCTTTGATTATTGCTTTCACATTAGGATTTGTTTGCTGTAATGTACTATTTTGGTGTTCAGATATGCTTTCAAAAATATATGGTATAGAAGGGTTACAATTGTCCTTGAGAGTATTAGCACCTACTTCATTGATAGTTTCTATAATGGGATGCTTTAGGGGATATTATCAAGGAAAAGGAAATATGGTTCCAACATCTGTTTCTCAGATTGCAGAACAAATTGTCAATGCAATTGTCAGTATTGTTGCAGCAATTTCTTTTGTGAAAATATTTACGTTCACTGATGATACAGATGCATTGAAATCTGCAGGAGGGACAATGGGGACATTTTCAGGTGCTTGCATTGCCCTTATTGTCTTGTTGTTAATATTTTCAAAAGAAAAAGATGATATTAAAATTAAGATAAAAAAAGATGAATTTATTAATATTGCCAAATCTTTGATTGTAATAATGATACCTATAATGTTTTCTCAAACTATCTATCAAATAGGTTATTCTTTAGATGATTTGATTTTTGCAAATGTTATGAATGCAAAAGATTATTCACTTGTTTCTATTAAAAGCATGCAAAGTGTCTTTAATACTAAATATACACAAATGATTAACTTGCCAATAGGAATGGCAACTGCATTCGGAGTATCAGTTTTACCTAGAATAAGTGAAGCCGTTTCTAATGATAATAGAGAAGCTAAACAAGAATATATCAACAAATTGTTGGGAATGACATCTTTTATTGTATTCCCAGCTGCTGTTGGATTAACTATCTGTTCTAAAGATATTATGGTTGTTCTTTTTCCATCTTTGAATGAATATACAGACGTTGCATCAAAGTTACTGTCATATGGTGCGTGTGGAACTGTTTTTTATTCATTTTCAACGGTTACGACATCTATACTTCAAGGTACTAATAATTTTAAAATACCGGTTATAAACAGTTTTATTTCATTAATTCTTCATATAATTCTGGTGACAAGTTTATTGTGGTTTACAGATTTGACAGTTTTTGCTCTGCTTATTGCAGATTTAATTTTTGCTTTTTTGATTTTAATGTTAAATTCATTTGCAATCAAGCAAAGATTGAAGATAAAAATAGATTATAAAAAGTATTTATTTAAGCACTTTATATCATCAATAATAATGGGGATTGCAATTATTTTTTGTGAGTTTATTCTTATAAATAGCATTGATAATTCATTGATAAAATTAGTTTTAAAGATAATATT
>JAILRH010000051.1 GCA_024698345.1 Lachnospiraceae bacterium
GGACAGCGAAAACGGAGGTATACTGTGTCTTGCTCCATGCTTTGATTATAATCTTTCGCTTTCCGCTGCCGTATCACTGCATTTTAGTGAAGCTAAAGCGGATCTCATGAAGTATTTCACCGAGAACGATAGGCTCATGGATGTCATGGGTCCTCTTATGCCCGGGAGAGAAGAAATAATTTCTGCAGTAGCTACAGCAGAAAAAATGACAAAAAAAGCCTTTCCTAATGACACTTTCAAATATTCGCTGTTCAGCGATTACATTGTTTCGGCTTATGATTATTGCAATAAGATAATCTCACATAACAATACTTATAAAAAAAACTATTCTGGGCATTTTTTACCTCGTGTTTGATATAATAGCGATACAAATTAGTAGATACAGAATCACTATAACAGTTTTAATAAAAAAATAAATATGAGGTGATGCTATGCTGCCCATAATTTATCTGAGTTCCTTTGATACTTTGGAGGATAAAATCAAGTTTGAGAAACTATATATAAAATACAGGAAGAAAATGTATGGAATAGCATACTCTATTCTAAGGAATCGTGAAGATGCAGAGGACGCGGTGCATAATGCATTTGTTCGTATTGCTGATAATTATTCAAAAATTTCAAATCTTTCTTGTAATGAAATAGAAAGTTATATCGTTATAATTATAAGAAACTCTGCTATTGATATTTATAGAAAAAACAAAAGAGATAATACTTCTCAGGAACTTACTGAAAACACTTCAGATAGAGATAATCTTTCTGATATGATAATTACAAAAGAGTTATTAAAAGCTGCCGTAAAACAACTTCCGGATAAATATAAAGATGTCCTATTTCTTTGTGTTTATGAACAGCATTCAGCAAAAGAAACAGGAAAAATACTTGGTATATCCGAGAGTGATGTAAGAGTCAGATTACACCGAGCAAAAACAGTTTTAAAAAAGCTGATGAAAGAAGATGTATGATATGTCTGATAAAGAATTTAGGAAAATACTTGGTGAAATACTAATGAAAGAGTACAGACAAACGCTTGATGATGCCGATGATAGTCATATTTTCTCCGAAAGCTTTGAAAACAAGATGAAGAACCTAATAAATCTTAGAAAAAAGCCCTACTATAAAATGATAAATTCTTATGGAAAACGTGTTGCCTGTGTAGCTGTTGCAATAACAATTATAGTATCTACTACCATTTTGAGTGTATCGTCATTAAGAAAACCGATATTTAACTTTTTTATTCAAAAATTTTCTAATTATTCCAACATAAGTACTGAGCCTAAAGAACATTCTAAACACCCGAATGAGATTAAAGACCGATACGAAATAACCTATGATATATCAAACTATTCAATAATATATACTATTTCCAACACAGAAGAATACACTATGCACTATCAGACCGGAAACGAATATATCTATTATACCCAGCATATAATTGATGGATTTAATGTTAACTATAATACGGAAGATGCAATAATAGAAGATTTACAAATAAACGGTTATGATGCATTTGGTTATCTGGATAACCATGGCTGGTACACTATAATTTGGAACGACGGAGAATATATGTTTAGCATAGGATCAAACATTAGTAAAGATGTACTAATTCAAATAGCCAAATCTGTTAAAAAAGTAGAATAAAATATTTTATGTAATGTTTACCCTCTTTATTTCGTTATAATTATCAGAAAGAATCATTCTGAAATATAATTTCGATGCAAAGGGGGTGTTTTTATGAAAAGAAAGCTTATGGTATTTATTTCGCTTGTTATGATAATTTGCCTATGTAGTTTTGTCCCTCCTGACAATCCTATTTCTCCAAACTATTTGTATACGTACAGTTGCAGTTCATCACTGTCTATATCAGGTTCAACAGCAACATGTACAAGCAATCTGACTGGATATCCAGGAGTAACAACCAAAATAGTAGTGAAGCAAATTCTACAAGTAAAAGACGGTAACTTGTGGAGAACAGCACACAGCTGGACAAAAACCTACTACAGTAACTCATGCAGCTATGTAAATACAAGAACTATATATTCTGGTAATACATACAGAGTAAAGTCAGAATATACTGTTTATGCGGGATCTAATTATGAAACGGTCTACAGTTATAGCAGTTCATACACAACCTGATAACATATGGGTTATATGATATTGCAAAAGATTAAGTAAAACAATTTATTTTTAAACAATAGCATTGACATTATTTTATGTGAGTGCAAAAATTAAGGAGGAAATCCGAATGAAAATTTGTAAAAAACTGTTAACCATAGGAACATCGATTATGATGATAACCTCAATTGGAATAATTGGTGTTAACGCTGATGCTCCCCAATTTCCTACTTCTAGTGAAATAGTCACTTTGGAAGAAACGAGTGGAAATGTTGGCTTATCCACAAATCCATCATATTTAGATGATGAATCAAAAGACGGATATAAACCACTTGCGGTATGGGATCTTATTGACGATGGATTGTATTATGTTTCAGGTTCGACTTATTCCGCTCCGCTTTACACAAATTATTTGTTTACTGGAAGCACAACTATGGGTGTGGGGATACGTTCACTTACTAATAATAATGTAATAGTACGTGTTTACAAAAGAAACTTTTTTTCTTCTGATGAAGAAATTACACATTTCACAGTACCAGCAAACGGCTACGCTCATAAAGCAATAAGTGGTTTAAGTTCTAGTTCAAAGTATTATGTGAGATTTGGCTATCCATGCACAATAGAAGGATATGTTAATGACGTTGTTCTTCCATTTTACTTTAGTTAATTGGAGGCAGAAATATGAAAGCTAAAATCATACCATGTTGTATTTTTCTAATAGTCATTGCTGCCCTGGCAGTAATATTTGTCAACAGCAGCAATGGAACTCTGTCGGAAAGTGACAAAAATTCTGAACCTGTTATTCTCAAAAAAATACAAACCGATTACATGAATTTTAACGGAGAAATACAGATTGCTGAAGATTCTATCCAGTTTATTGCCGTAGATATCAATGGGTACGATCCAGCTGACTTTGCTAAGGAAGAAGCATTGACAGTTTATTATAAAGACGGCAGCAGTTTAGAGTGGAAACAGGATGCATATTCAATTGAGGGAAATAATGAAAAAAGTTCTTTATCCTACAGCTGGGTATGTAGCGAAACGAACAAAAATAGCATAGATGATATAGACCACATTAAACTTGGAGATAGTACCATCCAAATTAATTAAAGCAACAATTCGATTTGATTTGTATTTCTTATGATGTTGCAAAGTTTACA
>JAILRH010000132.1 GCA_024698345.1 Lachnospiraceae bacterium
TCTGATAAAAGAAGAATGATTCGAAGTTAAATATCGAGGATTTCAGTTCCTCGATATTTAGCACAATTTGAGTGAGTTTTCATCAAGAAAACTCACGAATTTGTGCGAACGAGAATCATACTTCTTTTGAAGATAATCCTTTAAGCAATGTCGAACTGTTTTGAGAAAACATTCATATAATGCGAAACGGTTATTTTGAAAGCATCGTATATCCATTTCAAAAAGTATACATTTTGAAATGAGGATTGATAGATAAAAAATAGCTTGCCGAAAAGAAAATTATAGAATATAAGAAGGGAAAGGTAACAAATGGACAAGAGATTATTTACTTCAGAATCAGTAACAGAAGGACATCCTGACAAAATCTGCGATCAGATTTCAGACGCAATTTTGGATGAGATGATGAAACAGGATCCAAACAGTAGAGTAGCATGTGAAACATCTATTACTACCGGTTTAGTTCTTGTAATGGGTGAGATTACAACAGAAGGATATGTTGATATTCAAAAAGTTGTAAGAGACACTATTAGAGAAATTGGATATGACAGAGGAAAATATGGGTTTGACTCAGATACATGTGGTGTTCTTGTTGCACTTGATGAGCAATCAGCAGATATTGCAATGGGTGTTGATAAGGCGCTTGAGGCAAAAGAGAATACAATGTCTGATGAAGAACTTGAGGCAATTGGTGCAGGAGACCAGGGAATGATGTTTGGATTTGCAACAAACGAGACAGATGAATATATGCCACTTCCTATCTCGCTTGCTCACAAGCTTACAAGAAAACTTACAGAAGTAAGAAAAGATGGAACACTCCCATATTTAAGACCGGATGGAAAGAGTCAGGTTACGGTTGAATATGACGAAGAAGGAAAGCCACTCAGAATTGAGGCAGTTGTTCTTTCAACACAGCACAATCCTGAAGTTACACAGGAGCAGATTCACGCTGATATTAAGAAATATGTATTCGAATCTGTTCTTCCGGCAGAGATGTTAGATGATAATACAAAGTACTTTATCAATCCAACAGGAAGATTTGTAATCGGTGGACCACACGGAGACAGTGGACTTACAGGTAGAAAGATTATCGTTGATACATACGGCGGATATGCACGTCACGGCGGCGGAGCTTTCTCAGGGAAGGACTGCACAAAGGTTGACCGTTCAGCAGCTTACGCAGCAAGATATGTTGCAAAGAACATTGTTGCAGCAGGAATTGCTGATAAGTGTGAGATTCAGTTATCATATGCTATCGGTGTTGCAAGACCAACATCTATCATGGTAGACACATTTGGCACAGGAAAAATCAGTGAGTCTAAGTTAGTTGATATTATCAGAGAAAATTTCGACTTAAGACCTGCAGGAATCATCAAGATGCTTGACCTTAGAAGACCAATTTACAAGCAGACAGCAGCTTACGGACATTTCGGACGTAACGATCTTGATCTTCCATGGGAGAAACTTGATAAGGTTGAAGAACTCAAGAAATATAATAGTTAAAGTTGACATGTTAGATTGAACAATGGACTGTTGCAAAAAATGCAACAGTCCATTTTAAAATGCAAAAAAATAAAACTATATTTCATTTTGTATCGTATATAATAGTGAAAGGTAATTACAATTCAAAATAATCCTGTGGATATTTAGGATTTTGAAGTACTTTAAAATAAAGGATTAAGGGAGAATAATTGCATGCAAACTGACGCACAGTTAATCCGGAAAATAAAGAAAAAGCATAATAAAGAAGCTGCAAACGAACTGGTCAATCGATATTACATGGATATATATGAATATGTGTTCAGGCAGGTTGGAGATAAAGAAAATGCCATGGATTTGACTCAGGAGATATTTATTCTTATTCTTCAGAATATTCAAACATTTGATGAAAAGAAAGCATCTTTCAGAACATGGGCGCACAGAATATCATCGAATAAGGTGATAGATTTTTACAGGAGTTCATATTACAGAACAAGGACTAAGGAATGTTCGTTGTACGGTGAAGATTCAGAGGAAGATATCGTAGAACTGATACCATCAAAAGAGATGGATATCTCGGATATTATTATCAACAGAGAATTGATAAAAATTGTTATGAAAATAGTAGCAGGATATAAGTCGGAATGGATACAGATTTTTAAACTAAAGTGTTTTGAAGAGATGACCTTTGAAGAAGTCGCAGGTGAACTTGGTATTTCAGAAGGGACTGTAAAGACGAGGTATTACAATATGGTGAAAAAAATAAAGATGGAGGTAGAGTTGCATGAATATCGATAACAACAATCTAAAAATGTTGGTTGATTATCCTACACAGGAAGAGATAGAAATACAGACAACATTTATTGTTGACACAGCCCTCGGACAGAAAGAAAGCTTATTAGACAGAATAAAAAAAATATATGTTGGCCCGGGATTTAAAATGATCTTTTATAGGAATTACGGTCCTACAATTGTTACATTTCTTGTCTATGCATTGTACGAATTATTATTTTCAAATTATGAATTTTATAATATGTCGGAAAAAACTGTAATGACAATAATGGAATTTCCGATATGCTATCTGGTGTTTGCATTTTTGTCATGTTGGATGGATGAACAGGATGGGGTGATCGAACTTAAAAAGACAATGCATTACACCAATTCATATATAGTGTCTTTGAGAATGTTTTATTCAAGTATAATTCTAACTGTTGTGAATATGATTAATTCAGTGATTATAAAAGGCTATAGCGGAGATTACTTTTTGAATGTTACGGTGGTTGGAATTAGTTGTATGTTTATATTTGCTGTGTTGTCACTTGAATTGATTAGTAGGATAGATAAAAGCTATGGCATTTTATTGCTGATGGGAGCTTGGATGATTTTGGGAATAATCATTTCAAAAATAGATGAGCGATTTACAAAAATTATATTTGAAGTGATTCCGGGAGTGGTGCATGTCTCGGTTGCGGTTATTTGTTTTATTGGCTTTGTGATATACGTTAGAAAGGTGGAGAAAAGAAATGCTTACATTGTCGCACATTAGTAAAAAGTATGGAAAGTTTAGTGCATTGGAAGATATTAATATAGAACTTGATAATGGGTTGTACGGGGTACTTGCACCAAATGGAGCAGGAAAGACAACTATGATTAAAATGATTACAACATTATTATTTCCAAGTGAAGGGATAATAACATATGACGGGGTGGATATTTTGGAGATGGGAGAAAAATACAGAGATCTGATAGGTTATCTTCCACAACAATTTGGGTATTACAAAAACAACACCCCTGTGCAATACCTGAGTTATCTTGCGTCTCTTAAAGGAATAAAAAAAGAAGAAGCCGCAAAAAAGGTGAATGATTTGCTGGGGATGGTGGGACTTTCTGATGTGAAAAATAAGAAGATGAAGAAGTTTTCCGGTGGAATGATACAGCGTGTAGGTATTGCACAGGCAGTGCTAAATAATCCCAAAATTCTCGTTTTGGATGAGCCTACAGCAGGTCTGGATCCTAAGGAAAGAGTCAGGTTTAGAAATATTATATCTGCCCTGTCAAAGGACAGAATAGTAATATTATCAACCCATATCGTATCGGATATTGAATCAATCGCCAACAAAGTGATAATGATAAAGGATAAGCGCCTGTATTCCATGGATACAGTTGATAACATTTGTGAAAGACTGGATGGAAAGGTATTTGAGAGAGATATAGAGGAAACGGAATATGAGACATTTGAGAGAGAATATTATGTTTTATCGGCAAGACAGGAGCGGGGACATCTTCATGTGAGATACTACGATGATAAAGGGGAAACTGGGGACAATAGTGCCTTCAAAAGTGAAAAAGCAATAGAATGCCTGCCGAATTTGGAAGACGTATTTCTCGTTGTTTATCAAAGTGATGAGTATACAGTATCCACGTCAGATGATATAAAACATTGTATATAATTTTAAGGCGTTATTAATTGGAGGAAAGAGTGAAAATGATAATATTGCTAAAAGAGTTAAGAAAGATATTTGATATTAGACTTGTAATCGGAATTATTGTATTTACTGTACTCTTCTACAATATGTTTATGGAAATTACCAGACATCCATGTGGCGGGCAGTGTACGGATTCATCTTATGATATTCCCTTTGCAGCCAAACTGGTTGATGAGTTTGGCCCAAAAATAGAATTTGACGAGTGGTACAAATTAGAAAATAAAGAAAAACAGATAGAAGAAAAAATAGAAAAAGAAATAGCCGGTAATGAAATACTTAACAGTAATGGAATAACAACATTGAAAGAATTGTATGAAAAGGAAAATGAATTGTATGAAAAGGGGAGTCTGAATGAAAATGAAAAACTACTGGAAAAGAAAATAGATGAGTTCACATTGTACAATGAAAAAACAGGAAAAATGTTTTTTGAATTACAGCATTTAGAAAACATTAAGGAATTTAGGGGGATAATATACGGAGTCTCAAAAAAGGATGTTGCAAAATTGGATAACAGAGATGCGAAGAGGATGACAAAACAGTATGTTTCTCTGTTGCCCGAAGGTGTCTTATATATATTTAATGAGGATATGAAATATATGAGTGCGCTTATTATTATAATCAGTTTTGTGCTGATATGTGCATATCAGATACGAGAAAGACTCAGTGGTGTTATGCCATTGTATGTTTCAACGAAAGTTGGAAGAAAAATATTTTCAGTTCAGTTGTTTGCTTCAATAATTGCAGTGTTGATAGTATCCGCATTGCAATTGGGTATTTACACCTTGATGTACTATCCAAAAGGATTGGCGATTTTTTGGAGTTGTGAAAACTGGTCATGTGCCAGAAACTCATTTCTTTTTGATGGAATCAGTTTTGGAACTTATATGTTTATATTTCAAATGGCAGTACTAATGTTTTGTGTTTTTGGAGCTATTTTCGTTTATTGCATTGCAAGACTGGCAGAAAACTATATATGGGGAATTATTTTTTCAATTATATGTGGAACGGGCATGTTTTTTACAGTCAAAAATCTGACATACGAAATGTTTGATTATGAATTGAATACCGGGATGTCAGTCTATATAAAACCGATTATGATTGTAATAATATGCGTGGCAATGTGCCTGATCGCAAAAATCAGAATAAATAGAGATAAGGCGAGGGATATATATCAGATGTGATATGACTACTGTTTCGAGTGCGTATGTGCTAAGTGATTATTATCAAATCGAGTATGAATCGCAAAAGAGAAGATTATCAAATCGAGTATGAACCGTAAAAGAGAAGATTTTTAAAATGAGTATGAGGAAAGGAAATGCGATGATTTTAATTGAGATGAAGAGAGGTTTCAAAAATATATTTCTGTGGATATTGATTGCTTTCTTCTTGGTATTCAATTTTCTGTCTATATTTGAAAATTATGCTGAAAATGATAAGAAAAGCGAAATGTCTTTTATGCATTCAGTTATGACAGGCACGGGCTCGAGTAGTGCAAAAGACAATCAGCAGAAAGATGAAATTGCATTGTATAGTGAAGTTGAAAAAGCATATATAGATTATAAAGAACAGTTTTCAACTCTTTATGATAACCTTGATATGATGAAAATTCTTAAAATCAAAGAGGCGAAAACCGGTTATAAGCCACAGGGGGAATATAAGAATTATATTGAAAAAAACTACAAAAAACTACAAAAAAGAGTGGAGCAGATAAAAAAAACAAATGAGTATGAAGGAAACTTTTATCCGGGTAATATATATAAAACACATGGCTTTTTGTACGGGAAATTGAAACGAAGCCTTATGATTCAGACTGCGATTATTATGATGTTGAGTGTTCTTTATCTGCTCGATTATGAGAGGATAAATAAGACAAGGGATATTGTGTTAGCTTCCAAAAGAGGAAGAAAGGTAGCCATTGATAAGGCTGTTGCGGGCATAATGGTGGGCATTATAGATAGTATGTTGTTAATGACTTTAACGTATGTCTACTATTTTATAAATGTACCATATAAAAATCTTTGGAATACTGCGGTTAGTGCTGTGGTCATGGCAGAGTCAAGGATGCAGATGACATATCCGTTTATTACATTTGGGGATATGACAGAGAGAAAATATTTTATCGCTACAGTGATTGTCATGATATTGTTTATTATTGCAGTAGGATTGTGTTCGGTGGGAATATGGTTCATTTTTGAAAATAGTTATTTTTCTTTTATTTTTCAATGCATTATTTATCTGTTAATGATGACGATAATAACTTACAGCTGGTGCAACTTTTTTGATGTAATCAGATTGCTTATAAATCCTGTGACTTTGTATTGTACCGGTGGTGGTTGGTTTATGGAGAATGATATGGCATTATCATTTGCAAACAATGAGTTTTATTGTCTGATGGTTTTGTTTTTTGAAATGGGAGTATTATCTGCGACAGGTTACTGTAAATACAGAAGGAGAGATAAGTAGGTATATATGAGAAAAGAAAATCTGATATAAAAAGAAAATCAGATATATATAAAGAAGAGCAGATATACATAAGAAAAGCAGATACAAAATAATAGATATTAAGATAAAACAGCTGCGCACCAATTGGTATGAAAGTGCACAGCTGTTTTTTATGAATGAAATCTGTCGTTATACGATAATTTCTATTATCTCAGTCGAATAAGACTCCATTTCTATAAGTAGTGAGTAAAAACGCCGAGAGTGTTCTTGAATTAGTTAATCACATCTGATACTGTGTATTCTACCGGTTTGTATTCCGGTGTAACAAGCTTGATAATATCATTGTATAAATAATTGTGAGCTTCTATTGTGTTCATTGATGAATCACGGTAAAGCTTTTCGGCTACATCATAGAATGAATATGAGTAGCTGCCTGAATATACATACGAGCCGTCAGATAACTTAGCGTAAGCTCTAACTGCCATTGCTGCTGTGTACTCTGCAGGGTTTGCAGTTGCAAACTTCATTGTCATTGCGTAGCTTTGTGCTGACTGAGATTCAGAGAAAGAATTCGAAATTTTTCCTGCTGCAGTCTTTGCAAAACTTGCAACACTTGGATTTGTATTTCCAACATATAATTCGTTGGAATCAATAATGTAATCAGTCAGGGCGTATACAAGTCCTGCTTCTACAACTTCTTTACCGTTTATTTCAGGTTCAACAGAGTATACTGTTCTGAATCCTTTTGATTTTGCACTGATTTGGTAACCGTTTATCTCGATTCCCCCCTCAATTGTGTACGCCTCAGTAGGTGTCTCGGTTGGAGCCTCAGTAGGTGTCTCGGTTGGAGCCTCAGTAGGTATCTCGGTTGGAGCCTCAGTAGGTTTTTCTGTTTCAATTACGGAAGAACCTGATACTTCTACCATTCCGTTCAATCCGTTAGACTCATTTCCGTTTAATGTAGCAGTTACTTTTACAGTATGATTTCCTGAAAGAACATCGGTTATTGTATATGAGCCGCATGGTACTTCGCTTAATTCCTTAACTCCGTCAACGTATACATTGTATTTCTGACCAAGAGCAACCTGATCAGTGTTCTGTCCCCAAGTGACAGTGATTGTATTGTCAGAATCACTCTTTACTAACAAACCGAATACCTCGATTGGACCGTCTGGTACCTGTTCAGAAGTTGAAGTTTCCTGATTGTTGTTTGTAATATCTTCTATTTTAACAGAATTAAAATCAATAGTTGTTCCTGCATCAACCCCAAGACCTAACTCAAACATAATCTTTATCTGATCCTGAGATACTGTATAAGTTCCTGTAAGAGTTGTGCGTGAGCCTGCACTCACAGTTGTGTATTCAGGAGCTGCCTCGCCGTTTGACAAATCTTCTTTCATTCCAATCTGAGCAGCTTTGCTTGAAGTTACATCAACAGAAACTTTGTAGGTATGACCGCTTGTGACATTTGTCTGATAACTACCCTGAACAAGCCACTGAGCACCTTTATTAGCTTCGTTAACCTTTATTGAAAATGGTGTATTGTTGTCAGCTTTGTAAGAAGCATTTGCTGTTCCTGCCCAATCTCCATAATAGAGTCCCCAGTTGCCTGCATATGACCATTCATTTACAGTCCCTGTTGTGTATCCGTCAGAAGGCGGATCGGTTGGTGCCTCAGTAGGAGGCTCTGTCTGCTGCTCCTCTGCAGTGATATCGATAAGTACCCATCTCTGGTTATTGTTATTAGTAATTGCTTCCTGAGTTACTTTATATCCTTCGCCTTCGCCCTTGTCAGTAAGAGCAAAAAGACTTGCCTGATTTATGATTCTGTAAGTACCGTCAGCTACTTTTTCTAATCTGAAGTTCTGAGCCTTGTTGTTGTTCAATTCCCATGTCTGGTACTGTAATCCCTTGTCTCTTGATCCTGATGGATTGTCAAGACCTCTTCCCTGAGCACATTTTGGAATCATAGTATACCAACCATCAGATTTTTTGTTGAATTTAAACTGCTGTGCATTTGATTTGTTGATCGTCCAAGTCTGTAATTTAAGACTGTTTTTATCCTCGCCGTTTGGAATGTCAAGGCATCTGCCTGTTGCAAGATTCTTTACTACATAGTAGTGGTTTGATACAACCGGAGATGCAGAGTCCTGTGATGGGCGTCCGAGTTCCACACCGTTTGAAACCGGCTCACCAAAGAACGGATAGTCATCATGCCATGTGAAATACTGGATGTGAACATCTCTGTCCCATCCGGCACCTGAACGCTTTGCTGCATGGTAAACAATCCAGTCCTCTGTTCCGTCAGGGGATTTTGTAAATGACGCATGACCTACTCCGTGAACGTCAGATGTCTGCTGAAATACCGGTTCACTTCCCTTTGACCATGAGTTTGGATCAAGCAGATTTCCGTTTGTACAGGTTATTCTGGCAAGACAGTATGAGTCCATCCAACTTCCGCTGGCAGAATAAATAATGTGTACTTTTCCGTTTCTGATAAGAACTTCAGGTCCTTCATTAACCTGTGGGTTAGAGTTTGTCTCCCATCCGTAAGTTGGTGTTGAGATGCATACTCGACGTGAAGACATAGTCCAAGGATTGCTCATCTCTGCAATGTAGAGTTTCTGAACTACATTTACATCGCCTTCCCAACCTGACCAAACGCAGTATAATTTGCCGTTATATTCAAATGCTGTTGTGTCAATTGACCATTTGTCGGCTGACCAATCAGCAAGTCTTCCCTTTAATGTGTAAGCTCCGTCCAGTGGGTTGTTTGGGTTAGTACCACCTTCGAGGACATAAGTTCTGTGGCTGTCATTTCCGTTTCTGTTTGTCTCCGGTGCAAAGTATGAATACCAGTGACCTCTAAGCCAGATACATTCCGGTGCCCAGTATGATGAAAGAAATGCATCAGATGCCTGAACATCATTTGCAAAAATGTTGTTGTACTGAGCGATGCCAAACTGAGTGAGGTCATCCATCTTATAAAGTGCAACACCGCCGCTTGACTGACAGTAATAGTATGAATCTCCGGCTTTTACAACCCATGGATCAGCTCCGTCAGATCTGATAGGATTGACAAAACAGTTAGTTGTTCTGACAACTTCAATTTTCCAAAGCTGTCTGTCGTCATTTCCGATAGGTCTTTGTTTGACGTCACCTTCATCAGTGAGCGCGTAACCGGAACATCTTGCTACGATTCTTACATAGCCATTTCCAGCATCTTGAACTGTATAATCCTGTGCATCTTTACCGTTTTGAGCGTAAATCTGATGAATGACTCCGGAATCTCTTGAGTGATTCGGGTCATCGAGAGCTTTGCTCAATGCATTCTGTGGAATGATACAATAGTAACCGTGACTTACAGACTTGATAAACTTAAACTGCTGAGCAGCAGAATTATTGCTGCTGTAAGTCTGAAGTGTGGTATTGTTGTCGCTGCTTCCGCCTTTTACATCCAATACCTTCCCGCTTGATTTGTTGACAATGCGATAAATAGCATTCTCGTTGACATTGATATTGTCAGCTTTTGCTTCCCTAATTCCGAACCCTGTGCACATTTGGGAACAAACAAGAGCAAGTGACAATAAGGTACAAGTAATAATTTTAAAACCTGCTTTCAATTCTTTCTCCTCCTAATATTTAGTTGTGTCCGTTATCCTACTCTGATTTCTCCTAATCTAAATAATATCCTAGCCTTCGAATAATATCAATAGGAAAGTATATTTTTGAAACAAGCACATAATCTAAGTTTTAGTTACACCTAAGGATTTCTACATTATATATCCCTTTTGGGATTTTTTTCATATGGGTTGTCAGGCATAACTTTTCTGTCAGAAATTTCTTGCATCCCATTTTGAATTTTCTTCATATGGGTTGTCAGCCCTAACTTTTTCCTCGGAAATTCCTTACATCCCATTTTGAATTTTCTTCATATGGGTTGTCAGCCCTAACTTTTTCCTCGGAAATTCCTTACATCCCATTTTGAATTTTCTTCACACGGGTTGCCAGGCATAACTTTTCTGTCGGAAATTCCTTACATCCCATTTTGAATTTTCTTCACATGGGTTGTCGGCTATAACTTTTGCAACAAAATTCCCTACCTTGCTTTTGAAAATAGTCCTTTAAGTAATGACTCAATTTTTAGAAAAAACATTCCTATTATGCGAAACGGTTATTTTGAAAGCATCGTATATCCATTTCATAAAATATACATTTTGAAATTTATATATCAAAATGTATTATATGTGCTATAATATAATGGATTTAGAATGTGCATTGTGAGGAGTGTTTGAATGAAAGTTACAGATACTATTGCTGCGATTGCAAGTGCAGCCGGCAATTCAGGAATTGGAATTGTCAGAATTAGTGGTGATGATTCATTAAATATAATAGATAAAATTTTCAGACCTGCCAACAAAGAAAAGAAGATGTTGGAAGTTGACAGCCATACTCTTCATTATGGTCACATTGTTGATGGTGATGAAATAATAGATGAAGTTATGGTTCTTATTATGAAAGCACCGAATTCTTATACTACGGAAGATACAGTTGAGATTGATTGTCATGGTGGATCTTTAGTAATAAGAAAGATTTTGAGAACTGTTATTAAGTATGGTGCAAGAACTGCAGAGCCGGGAGAATTTACAAAGAGAGCATTTCTTAACGGAAGAATTGATTTGTCACAGGCAGAAGCAGTTATGGATGTTATTAATTCCCAAAGTGATCTTGCTCTTAAGAGTTCTTTAAATCAGTTGAATGGAAATATTCACGATAAGATTAAGAGTTTGAGAGACAAGATTATTTATCAGATTGCTTATATAGAGTCTGCACTTGATGATCCGGAGCACATAAGCCTTGAAGGATATAGTGATCAGTTACTTGAAGTTGTTATTGAATGTAAGAATGAAGTGAGTAAACTTATTTCATCTTTTGATAATGGAAAGATTATCAGGGAAGGTGTAAAGACTGCTATTCTTGGAAAACCAAATGCAGGAAAATCTTCTTTGATGAATTTGCTTGTGGGAGAAGAGCGTGCTATTGTTACTGAGATTGCAGGTACTACTAGAGATACTCTTTCTGAAAATATTAGAATTGGAGATATCAGTCTCAATGTCATAGATACTGCAGGAATCCGAGATACTGAAGATGTTGTTGAAAAAATTGGTGTTAAAAAAGCCATTGATATTTCTTCAGACTGTGATTTGATTATTTATGTTGTTGACGGTTTGGTTGAACTTGATAACAATGATATGCAGATTATTGATTTGATTAAGAATAAAAAAGCTGTTGTTTTACTTAATAAAGCTGATAAAGATATGGTTGTTTCCAAAGATAAACTCGAAGAAATTACCGGAAAAAAAGTTATTGTTATCTCAGCAAAAGAAAGAACAGGTTTTGATGATTTGATAGAAGAGATTAAAAATATGTTCTATTCAGGTGATATTTCTTATAATAATGAAGTTTATATTACTAATGAAAGACATAAAGAAGTTCTTGATAATTCTTTTAAGAGCTTATGTCAGGTTGAAAATTCAATCAAAGATTGCATGCCTGAAGATTTCTTTTCCATTGATTTGATGGATGCATATGAGAGTTTAGGATTGATTATCGGTGAGAGTGTTGAAGATGATCTTGTTAATGAAATTTTTTCTAAGTTTTGTATGGGAAAATAGATAAGTAAAAAGTTTTTTGAAAGAAGGATAAAACAATGCCAAATATTGTTGAAGAATATGATGTTGTAGTTGTTGGTGCAGGACATGCAGGTTGTGAAGCAGCACTTGCTTCTGCCAGATTAGGTTTGAATACGATTGTATTTACTGTCAGTGTTGACAGTATTGCCCTTATGCCATGTAATCCAAATATTGGTGGTACTTCCAAGGGACATTTGGTTCGTGAAATTGATGCTCTCGGTGGAGAAATGGGAAAAAATATCGACAAGACATTTATTCAGTCTAAGATGTTAAATAAATCTAAAGGTCCTGCAGTTCATTCTCTCAGAGCTCAGGCTGACAAACAGGATTATACTCGTTCAATGAGAAGAACATTGGAAAATACTGATAATCTTACTGTAAGACAGGGTGAAGTTTGTGAAATAATAGTTGAAGATGATGTTATTAAGGGAGTTAAGACATTTTCCGGTGCTACCTATTTAGCAAAGGCTGTTATTCTTGCAAGTGGAACTTATCTTAATGCTAGATGTATTTATGGTGATGTTAGTAATGAAACTGGTCCTAATGGATTGCAGTCGGCTAAACATCTTACTCAGTCTCTTATTGATAATGGAATCAAAATGCGTAGATTTAAAACAGGAACACCTGCCCGTGTAGATAAGAGAAGTATTGATTTTTCTAAGATGGAAGAGCAGTTTGGTGACAAGAGAGTTGTTCCGTTTTCATTTTCTACAGATATTGAAAGTGTACAGAAAGAACAGGTTTCATGCTGGTTAACTTATACAAATGAAGAGACACATAAGATTATCCGTGATAATATCGACAGATCACCTTTATTTTCAGGTATGATAGAGGGAACAGGTCCAAGATATTGTCCTTCTATTGAAGATAAAGTCGTAAAGTTTGCAGATAAGAACAGACATCAGGTATTTATTGAGCCGGAAGGGCTTTATACTAATGAAATGTATCTTGGTGGAATGTCTAGTTCTTTGCCTGAAGATGTTCAGTATGCTATGTATCGCACAGTTCCGGGTCTTGAAAATGCCAAGATTGTTAGAAATGCATACGCAATAGAATATGATTGTATTGAATATGGCCAATTGTTGCCAACTTTAGAATTCAAATATGTTAAAGGATTATTCAGTGCCGGACAGTTCAATGGAAGTTCCGGTTATGAGGAGGCAGCTGCGCAGGGAATTATTGCGGGAATTAACGCTGCACTCATGGTTCAGGGAAAAGAGCAGATTATTCTTGACAGATCACAGGCTTATATTGGAGTTTTGATTGATGATCTTGTTACAAAAGAGAGTCATGAGCCATATAGAATGATGACTTCAAGGGCTGAGTACAGATTGTTACTCAGACAGGATAATGCTGATATCAGATTATCTGAAATAGGATATAAGGTAGGTCTTGTTCCAAAGGAACGATATGAATATGTTCAGAATAAGATTAAGTTAATAAAAGAAGAAGTTGAGAGACTTGAAAATGTTCCGGTTGGAGCAAATGCTAAAGTTCAGAATCTTTTGGAAAGACTTGGAAGTACTACTTTAAAAACAGGAAGTACTCTTGCTGAACTTATTAGAAGACCGGAAATTGAATATGATATGCTTGCTGAGATTGATCCGGATAGACCGGAACTATCATATGATGTAATAGAACAGGTTAATACTCATATCAAGTACTCAGGTTATATTGAGAGACAGATGAAACAGGTTGAGCAGTTTAAGAAACTTGAAAATAAAAAAATACCTGATGATTTTGATTATTCAAAAGTTGGAAGTTTGAGAAAAGAAGCAGTTCAAAAACTATCTTTTTACAAACCACTTTCTATTGGTCAGGCATCAAGAATATCCGGAGTTTCACCTGCTGATATTTCAGTTTTGCTTGTATATATGGGATGTAAATAATTTATTTTCAATCTGGATAGTTAATTATTGTTAAAAAATATTTTATGTAAACTAATATGCTTGAATATATAATTATTGTGCATTTATTTATTCTCAAAGTGTCGGGAGATTATTGATTTTATGAATTATAATAAAGAATTATTTATAAAATGTCTTGATGAATTGAATCTTACAGCTTCAGATAAGCAGATTAATCAATTTTATCAGTTTTATGATTTATTAATAGAAAAAAATAAAGTGATGAATCTTACGTCAATTACTGAAATTGATGATGTAATTATAAAACATTTTATTGATAGTTTATCAATTGTAAAGATTTTTGATCTTAATAGTGTGAATAGTTTGATTGATGTTGGTACTGGCGCTGGTTTTCCCGGTGTTCCAATTAAGATAATGTATCCTGAGTTAAATGTTGTTCTTATGGATTCTTTAAATAAGAGAATAAAGTTCTTAGAGGAATCTTGTAGTCAAATTGGTTTACATAACATTGATTTTATACATGGTAGAGCAGAAGAACTTGGAAGAAACGTTAAATACAGGGAACAATTTGATATATGTGTTTCACGTGCAGTCGCTAATTTATCAACTTTATCAGAGTATTGCCTTCCATTTGTAAAAGTTGGTGGTAATTTTATTTGTTATAAATCAGGTGAATCAGATGATGAAATTAAATCTGCTAAGAAAGCTGTAGATCTTTTGTCTGGAGTAATCGATGATCGGGTTGATTTTGAACTTCCTAACAGTGATTTTAGCAGAACTTTACTAAAAATCGATAAAGTAAAGTCTATGAGTAAAAAATATCCGAGAAAAGCAGGTACTCCTTCAAGAGAACCGTTAAAATAAATTTATTAATATGGTGAATATATGAAAATAAATGATGTATTTGATTATATTGATTACCGTCTTCTTATTTTGAATAATGAATTGTTGGATTTGAAACATCAATATAAATCTAACACTATTTCTATAAAAGAAATTAATTCTAAGATAAAGGAAATAAAAACAGTGGAAGATGAAGGATTCTTTATGTTTTCTCCAATTGCTGCTGAGGAAGATGTCTTCAATAAACAAGAAATAAAAGATCTTCAGGTGAAACTAGTTGTTTTATCTGATAATAATAATGAAATTAAAAGTAAAATTGATGTTATTCAAAAAGAAATATTGATTCTATCTTCTTTTGATAGGAATAAGTCTAAATCTGTTGATGTTTCTTCTTTGATAAAAAATCTGGAGTTTTGTCTGTCTATTATTGATAGCGATTCTCAACGTACAAAATTAGAAATTCTAAAATTGATTGAAAAGTTGAAAAAAGAAAAGTAGGTATGATGTTTCACGTGAAACATTATACCTACTTTTATATTA
>JAILRH010000133.1 GCA_024698345.1 Lachnospiraceae bacterium
GATTTTGAAATTGATAAAAACGTGTAAAATAAGGGAAAAAAACGATTCAGAAGAATTTGCAAAAAAAATAATAAAAATATTAAAAAATGTAAAAATCACAAGATATAGATTTGGGAAAAAATAATCACAAGATATAGTTTGTTCTTATTTATAATCATATCAGTATTTGATTTGATGCACTTTTGTTGAAAAAAGGTGCTGATTTTATAAAAAAATACTTAAAAAATGAATTTGCATAGTGACTAAAAGGAGAACAACGTTTATAATTTGTTGTGGGAATTGTATTCATGTTACAAACTATATCAGATGCGAGATGACTCCCACTTCAAGCACATATGTGCTAAGTGGTGAGTAACAAAATAGTATCAGTGGGAGTACAATCTCACATCTGATATACGCTCCGCGAGGATTGCAGAAATGCGCAGATGAAGATGTCAGCCGCTTTCGTGATTGTAAACAATCACTGTCGCATAAGATAACTTACAGAGTAAGTTATCTTATGGCTGACACGCATTTCGCAGCAAGACTCGCGAGCGAGTCTTGAATTTAAAGTGAATAGATTCTCATTGGATAAATATGTGATACTGAGGAGTGAACAGATGTTAGTTGATTTATTGAATAGTGTTGTAGAACCTTATCAGATTGTAATGATAGGAATTTTGTTTGGATGCATTTTAACACTTGCTATGCTGAAATGCGAATTTAAATTTTTGCCGCAGGATCAGGGTAGAGCATTTGCTGTAAATGGCGAATTATCAAAAGGCAAAATAAGAGGAGTAGGAATAATAATGGTTGCTTGCTTTATTGTTGCGAGCATTCTTTTTGTTCCGGTAACTAAAGAATATGTAATATATATTATTCTGTTATTTGCAATGATGCTCAGCGGATATCTTGATGACATGTCAAAAATTCCATGGAGCGATTACAAGAAAGGGTTGATTGATTTTGTTATCAGCCTTGTGACAGTAGTGGTTTTTATTAAAAATAACAGTACAGACATAACAGTATTTGGAAACACAGTTACAATTAATCCTGTTCTCTATGGATTTCTTGCAATAGTTCTTATCTGGGTAAGTATCAATGTAACAAACTGTTCTGATGGAGTAGACGGTTTGTGCTCATCACTCAGCATAGTGACTCTTTTTTCATTTGCATTCATTTTTTCAAATCAGCTTGGCGCATATAAGAATTATGTATTTATAATGATAGGGGTTCTACTTGCCTACCTCTACTTTAATACGTCTCCAAGCACTATGCTTATGGGAGATGCAGGTTCAAGAGCAATTGGATTTTTTATAGCACTTGTTGCGATGAAATCAGGACATCCAATCAGTTTTGTTGGGCTGGCATTACTTCTCATAATAGATGGTGGACTTGGGCTTGTGAAAGTATTTCTGTTGAGATTCCTGAAAATCAGTATTCTTAAAAATACAAGGACACCTATACATGATCATATGAGAAAGAATAAAGGCTGGTCTGACACACAGGTTGTATACAGATTCCTGGCATTCCAGATAGTGGCGTCAGCTGTATGCTATATATTTATTGTGTAAAGCAAGTTTACTGTTGAAATTGAGAAAATTCATCCGTAAAAGAAAACAGATAGATACGAACGAAAAGTAGGATGCCAGGGAAAAGCAAGATATTAGCAAAAACACGAAATATAATAAACAACAAACAATAGAAAAACAACAAACAATAAGCAGTAAATAAAAAGAAATAAGAAATAATAAATAATAAGAATTGTTATAATAAGGAGAATTAAGTTTGGGAAATATAGATCAGAGTAAGATTAGAAATTTTTGTATAATTGCGCATATCGATCACGGTAAGTCTACGCTTGCGGACCGTATTATTGAGATGACAGGGCTACTCACAAGCAGGGAGATGCAGGCCCAGGTTCTTGACAATATGGATCTTGAGAGAGAAAGAGGAATCACAATTAAGGCTCAGACTGTCAGAACTGTTTATAAGGCAAAAGATGGAGAAGAATATATTTTCAACCTTATTGATACTCCGGGGCATGTGGATTTCAATTATGAAGTGTCACGAAGTCTTGCAGCGTGTGACGGAGCAGTATTGGTAGTAGATGCAGCCCAGGGTGTGGAGGCGCAAACTCTTGCAAATGTTTATCTTGCACTTGATCATGATCTTGAAGTGTTTCCGGTTATTAATAAGATTGATTTGCCAAGTGCTGATCCGGACAGAGTTAAGGAAGAAATCGAAGATGTTATAGGAATAGAGGCAGAGGATGCACCATGTATTTCTGCAAAGACAGGTCTTAATATAGAAGAAGTACTTGAAGCGATTGTACATAAGGTCCCGGCGCCTACCGGTGATAAGAATGCTCCTCTTCAGGCTCTGATTTTTGACAGTATCTATGATTCATATAAGGGGGTTATTGTATTCTGCAGAGTAAAAGAGGGAACTATTAAGCCTGGAATGAATGTTAAAATGATGGCAACAGGTGCAACAGCAAATGTAGTTGAAGTTGGATATTTTGGTGCGGGACAATTCATTCCATGTGAAGAGTTGTCTGCCGGTATGGTTGGATATATGACAGCGAGTATCAAAAATGTTAAGGATACAAGTGTAGGTGATACAATTACCGGTCTTGATAATCCTTGTGCTGAGCCTTTGCCGGGTTATAAGAAGGTAAACTCAATGGTATATTGTGGAATGTATCCCGCAGATGGTGCAAAGTATCCGGACCTTAGAGATGCACTTGAAAAATTACAACTCAACGATGCGGCTCTTAATTATGAACCGGAGACATCCATTGCTCTTGGTTTTGGTTTCAGATGCGGATTTCTTGGACTGTTGCATCTGGAAATAATTCAGGAAAGATTGGAGAGAGAGTACAATCTTGATTTGGTTACAACAGCTCCTTCAGTTATATATAAGGTATATAAGACAAACGGAGAAGTAATTGAACTTACAAATCCTACTAATCTTCCGGATCCGTCTGAGATTCTTTATATGGAAGAGCCTGTAGTAAGAGCAGAGATTATGGTTACAACAGAGTTTATCGGAGCAATCATGGAATTATGCCAACAGAGACGTGGTGAATATATCAGTATGGAATACGTCGATAACGGCGCAAGAGCCATGATAAAATATGACCTTCCGCTCAATGAGATTATCTATGATTTCTTTGATGCACTAAAATCACGTTCAAGAGGATATGCGTCATTTGATTATGAAATGAAAGGATATGAGAAGGCTGAACTTGTCAAACTTGATATCCTTATCAATAAAGAAGAAGTTGACGCACTCTCTTTCATTGTTCATGCAGATACAGCTTATGAGCGTGGAAAGAAGATGTGTGAGAAGTTGAAGAAAGAAATTCCAAGACAGATGTTAGAAGTTCCTATTCAGGCGGCAATTGGAAATAAGGTTATTGCCAGAGAAACAGTAAAGGCTATGAGAAAAGACGTTCTTGCAAAATGTTATGGCGGTGATATTTCAAGAAAGAAGAAACTTCTTGAAAAACAGAAAGAAGGAAAGAAACGTATGCGTCAGGTTGGTAACGTTGAGATACCTCAGCAGGCGTTTATGTCGGTTCTTAAACTTGATGAGGAGTAGGGAAGATATAAACATAACCTTAGAATAAAATATGACAAATAATACGAAATCTTTAGAAATATATATTCACATTCCATTTTGCAAAAGCAAATGCAAGTACTGTGATTTCCTGTCCGTGCCGACAGATGATGAGACAAAACATGAGTATGTAAATGCATTGATTGCCCAGATAAAAAGCAAGAGCAAAGAATTACATTCTTATAATGTAGATACGCTGTTTATCGGAGGAGGAACCCCTTCGATACTGAAAGCTGATTATATAGAAGAGATTATGACGACGGTAAGGCAGCACTACAATATTTTTGATAATGCTGAAATAACCATTGAATGCAATCCGGGAACCGTGACAAAAGAAAAACTCAGTGCTTATCGCAGATGTGGAATAAACAGAATTAGTTTCGGGCTTCAGAGCACAGATAATAAGGAACTTAAGTTTCTTGGAAGAATTCATACATATGAGGAGTTTTTGCAATCTTACAATATGGCGAGAGAATGCGGATTTGATAATATCAATATTGATCTTATGAGTGCACTTCCTTTTCAGACTGTTGAATCATACAAAGAGTCTGTGCTTAAGGTTGTAAAGTTAGATCCGGAGCATATTTCTGCATACAGTCTTATAATAGAAGAAAGTACTCCTATTAGTGAGTGGATAGAAAATGAAACAAGGGAAGGACATGAGGTTCTTCCAAATGAGGATGATGAGCGTACCATGTATTATCTTACAAAAGAAATACTGGAACAAAACGGATATCATCAATATGAAATATCCAACTTTGCAAAGGAAGGAATGGAGTGCAAACATAACATAGGTTATTGGAAACGAAAAGACTACATTGGTTTTGGAATAGGAGCAGCATCCCTTGTTGATAATAACAGGTTTGGTGTTGTTTCTGAGATGGATAAATATATTGATATTCTAAAGCGTTATAAAGATGAAGAGTTAGAAGAAATATATGAAAACAGAGAAACGCTGACTGGTGAAGAACAGATGGAAGAATTTATGTTTTTAGGCCTTCGAATGATAGAAGGAGTGAGCAGAAATTCATTCAAAAAAATATTCAATAGGGACTTGGATAAGGTGTACGGTGAAATAATCAACAAATTAGTTTTAGGAAATCTTATGGAGTCTGGTGGTGATACATTAAGATTAACCCCAAGAGGTATAGATATCAGTAACAGGGTGCTCTCAGAATTTCTTCTGTAGTATAATTTTACTACAAGTGCGTTGTCAAAAGATAATGCACTTGTATTTTTTTGGCTAAAAATATTTATTCTCGCCAATTACAGATATTCATTACAGAAATAAATAGGGTTATAATGTAGTAGATTTTGAGTACGGAATAATTTAATATTCAAGGCAAAATAAGTATTTTAAGGTAGATTAGGATTTATTTAGGGAGGTAAACAATGAGGTTAAATCTATTGAAGGGACTTAGAAAAACAGTTGCCGGTTCGTTAGTGGCAATAATGGTTGCAACAACAGCTATGTCAGGAGGAGTTGTTTTTCCACTTAGCAGCGTTTCAGTAATGGCAGCAGAACAGTGGAGCAGTACAGCTGTTTATACCAAAGGAAATCAGGTTGAGTACAATGGAGCTATATATGAAGCACAGTGGTGGACTCAGAATGAAATACCGGGGAAGGCAGGAGTTTGGTTGTTTATTTCAAATGTTTCAGGGGATAATGGAGACAACGGAAATAATGGTGATAACGGAAATAACGGCGACAACGGAAATAACGGCGATAATGGAAACAATGGAACTATAGATGTTGGAACATTGGATCCAAAGGTTGGAACAAATCCTTTCGGAGTTAAGTATCCAAAATCATATTACAATAAGAAAGTTGTTGGATATTTCCCTAATTATGCAATAGGTTCAGACGCTCATGAGCATTTCAACATCGCAGATCTTCAGTGGGATGTTCTTACTCACGTTCAGTACGCATTTGGTGTTGTAAATAAAAACACATGTGAAATTGAATGCGGAGATGTGGCAAATGATATTCAGAACAGATTTGATGACAATACATTCATCCACAAAGGAAAAGCTATTAAGATGGATGAATCTTTAGGATATTACGGACAGTTCAACATTATGCATACATTAAAGAAGATGTATCCAAATGTTACAGTTCTCATCTCAACAGGTGGTTGGGGTGCATCAGAGGGACTTTGGTATGCAACACAGAACGAAGCTTCTATGAGAAAGTTCAGTAAGTCAGCAGTTGCATTTATCAGAAGATACGGATTTGATGGAATTGATATTGACTTTGAGTTCCCATCAGAGACACCTCTTTCAGGTAACTACACAGACTTTACAGAGTCTATCAGACCTGGTATTGCAAACAGATATGCTCAGTTTATTAAGATTTTAAGTGAAGATTTATCAACAGCTGCAAAAGAAGATGGAAAGTACTACTGGCTTACAAGTGCAGTTTCAGCATCTTCATGGGTACTTGGAGGACAGACTAACTCAGACTTCCTTGACTATCTTGATTTTGTATCAGTAATGTCATATGACTACCACGGTGGTTGGAACAACTACGTAGAGAATCAGGCAAACATTTATCCTGATCCGGCTGACAATGAGACAGCACAGATGGATGTTAAGACTCTTGGATTTGACTGGTCTTACAAGTTCTACAGAGGTAAAGTACAGTCAGAAAAGATACTTATGGGTGTACCTTATTACACAAGAGGTTGGGCTAATGTATCAGGAGGCACAAATGGACTTCACGGTTCTTCAGGCAATCCTCTTACAAATGCAACAGACGGACTTAATCTATGGTGTGACCTTGATGCAAACGGAAACGAAGTTGCAGCAGGTGCAAACCCATTGTGGCATGTAATGAACTTAATGAAGACAAACACCAACTATAAGAAATACTGGGATCCTGTAGGAAAGGTTCCACATATCTATAATTCAAGTAACGGAGCATTCCTTACATTTGAGGATACAGAATCAGTTCAGGAGAGAATTAACTATGTAAAGAATCAGAATCTTGGTGGTGTACTTATCTGGGTAATGCACGGTGATTATGATTACAATTCATCAACAGGAAAATATGAAGTTGGTGATACGCTTACAACAATGTTCTATAACCAGTTCAAGGCAGCGGGAGCATCACAGGTAACAACTGATATTGATTACAAAAATAATACAATGAATTTTGACGTTGATTTGAGTGCAGGAAAGTATGATCATCCAAACTATACATATTCAATTAAAGTTACAAACAGAAGCGGAAGCGATATTCCTTCAGGATTTACATTCAGTTTCCTTCTTCCAAAATCATCGAACTTTACAAGTTCATGGGGAGGAACATATTCAGTTAGAGATTTCAATTATGCAATGAACGAAGTTACACTTACTTCTTCAAGCGGATTGGCGAATAACGGAACAGTTGAGTTCACAGGAATGATGAAGTGTTGCTTCTCAGCATTAAAGAATTTCAAACTTAACGGATATTCACAGGCAAAAGAAGTTCAGACAGAGATTGCAAGACTTAACAGATCATTTATCACAGATGCAAACGGAACAGATGATGAGGAGATTCCTACAGAGACACCAACAGAAACTCCGACTGAAGCACCAACAGAGACACCTACAACAGCCGTTAATACAAGTGCAAAACTTAATGTAAACGGATTCCAGATTAGCTCTTATGCAAAGGGATTCAGAACAGTTTATACAGTTGATGATCCAAAGAGCGAGGTTAAGAATGTTGGTATGATTTACGGTGTTGCTTCATATGCATCACAGAGCGATATGGTTGTTGGCTCATCAAATGCATATGTACATGATATTGATGCAACAACAAAGGGGAAATTAGACAAAACATACAGCAGTTCTTCAACAGCTGCAAGTTATGCAATGACAATGGAACTTTTAAATACAAAATCATTCCTTACATCAACAATGTATGTAAGAGCGTACGCTAAATTAAAGAATGGTTCTGTTATTTACAGTGATATCAAACCTGTAGTAGTAAGAGATATAGCAGAGAAGCTCTACAAACAGGGATTAATGCCAAATGAGGCAGGACATTCATATCTCTACAACAGCATCTTAAAAGTATGTGATTCTTCATATGCGGAGATACCGTTTGACTACAGAAAAATGTTGGTAAGACCATAATAGTCAGACCTTAATAATCCAAAAAAATATAAATCTAATATCGGCATTCAATGCTGATATAAAAAAGGAAAAAGAGAAAAAAAGCGGGACAGGGACTTATTCCCTGTCTCGTTTGCGGTTTGGAAACGAAAAAAACAAGCGTAGCGCTTTTACTTATTTGTGGTAGAATAATAAAAAAGATTCCAGGAGATAAATTGCCTATGACAGAACTACAAAAAGAAAAATATCAAAAGTTAAATGATTATATGAAAAAACTTGGAAACGTTGCAATTGCTTACTCGGGTGGTGTTGATTCTACATTCCTGTTAAAAGTAGCAAAAGACATTTTGGGCAATGATAATGTTATGGCTATAACAGTAGGCGGCAAGACTATGTCAAAAAGAGAAAAGAATGAGTCGGATGAGTTTTGCAGGGAAGAGGCAATAAAACACATAGTTCTCGATGTAAACGAATTTGATGTAGAGGGATTTTCGGAAAATCCGAAAAACAGATGTTACATATGTAAGAAATATCTATTCGGAAGAATAATAGAGGCTGCTAATGCTAATGATATAGAATATGTTCTTGAGGGAACCAATGTGGATGATATTGGCGACTATCGTCCGGGAATGCAGGCTATAGAGGAACTTGGCGTTTTAAGTCCATTAAAAGCGTGTGGGTTTACTAAGCAGGATATCAGAGATGTGTCAAAAGAACTAAAGCTTTCTACATGGAAAAAACCATCCCTGGCTTGCCTTGCAACAAGAATTCCTTACGGAGAAATAATCACAGAGGAAAAACTGTTAATGATTGATATGGCTGAACAGTTTCTGCTTGATTTGGGCTTCAGTCAGGTTAGGGTGAGAATGCATGATAAGCTTGCAAGAGTGGAAGTTCAACAAGAAGAGATAAGAAGGTTTATGGAAAATGAAGTGAGAATAAAAGTAGTTGAAAAGTTGAAAAAAATCGGATTTACATATGTTGCCGTGGATATGTCAGGATACAGAACCGGAAGCATGAATGAAGATATGAAATAGCAGTGCCATTTATATAAAAACAATAACAACACTGTTGACAAAGCCTGTTAACAGTGTTATCTTATTCATAGATGTTAGCACTCAAACAACTCGAGTGCTAATAAAAAGAAAGGAGAGATGTTTTGGAACTTAGTGAAAGAAAGATTAAGATTCTTCAGGCTGTTATACGCAATTATTTGGAAACAGGCGAACCGGTAGGTTCCAGAACTATTTCCAAATACACTGATCTCAACTTAAGTTCTGCAACTATCAGAAATGAGATGTCAGATTTGGAGGAGATGGGTTATATTATCCAGCCTCATACATCTGCAGGTAGAATTCCGACTGATAAGGGCTACAGATTATATGTAGACAATATGATGTCAGAAAAGATAGCAGAACTTGATGAGAGAGAAAAAGCTCTTACAGAGCGGGAAGATATCCTTATAGAAAAGGTTGATAAAGTAGAAACTCTGCTAAAGAATATGGCAAAGATGCTTGCGACAGATACTAATTACGCAGCCATGGTAACAACGCCAAAGCACAAGGGCTCAAAAATCAAATTTATTCAGATTTCGGCACTTGGTGAGAATCAGTTGTTATGCGTTGTGGTTTCAGAGGGGAATCTTATCAGCAATAAGATAATTGAAGTTGAGGGTATCGATAACGAAGAACTTCTTAAACTGAATATGCTGATTAATACAAATCTTGCAGGCCTTACATTAGAAGAGATTAATCTTGCTCTTATTCAGAAGATGGCAAAGGCAGCAGGGGAGAATGCAACATTAGTTGATGAAGTTATAAACGCAGTTACTGATGCAATCAAGGTTAATGATGATTTGGAAATCTACACATCAGGAGCAACTAATATTTTCAAGTATCCTGAATTGAGCGACACAGAGCGCGCAAGCGGATTCCTTTCTGCGTTTGAAGAAAAAAATTCACTGGCAAATCTTATCAATGAAGAGGATAGCGATACGGGAATTCAGGTTTACATCGGAAACGAGACACCTATTCAGAATATGAAAGATTGCAGTGTTGTCACAGCAACATACGAACTTGATGATGGAATAAAAGGTACGATTGGTGTAATAGGACCAAGGCGTATGGATTACGAGAAAGTTGTGGAGACACTTAGAGTTGTCAAGAAACAATTAGCTGACAGCTTTAGAAAAAAAGATGATTAGAAAGGATTTATCATGAGCAAAGAAAATATGGAAGAAACATTTGATGATGCTGCTGAATTAGAAAAAGAAACATCTGAATGTGAAACAAATGCCGATGAGTGTTCTGAGGAAGCGGTTGCATCAAAAGAAGATGACACAGCAGAAACTTCTGATTCACAGGACGATGCAGCAGATGACAACAGTAAGGAAGAATCAGAAGATAATGCAGAAGATTCATCTGATAAAGAAGAGTCATCAGAAGATGATAAAAAAGATAAGAAAAAACTCTTCGGAAAGAAAAAAGACAAAAAAGATGAGATGCTTGAAGAACTTACAGATAAGCATCAAAGACTTATGGCTGAATTCCAAAACTTCAGAAACAGGACAGAAAAAGAAAAGTCAATGCAGTTTGAACTTGGTGCAAAATCAGTTATAGAGAAACTACTTCCTATTATGGATAATTTCGAGAGAGGACTTGCAGCATTGTCAGAGGAAGATTTGAATTCACCTGTAGGACAGGGAATGTCAATGATTTACAAGCAGTGTGAAACAGCACTTACAGATATGGGTGTTGAAGTGATTCAGACTGAAGGCTGTGAATTTAATCCGGAATTTCACAATGCAGTAATGCATATTGATGATGAAGAACTTGGAGAGAATGTTATAGCTGAAGAGTTTCAGAAAGGTTATACTTACCGAGGCACAGTAGTAAGACACAGTATGGTTAAGGTGGCTAACTAGCATAATAATCCATTTATTTGAAGATTGCAGAAATATGTATGCAATCAAAGGAAAAAACATATTAAAGAAATTAGGAGGAAATTAAAATGGGCAAAATCATAGGTATTGATTTGGGAACAACAAACTCATGTGTTGCAGTAATGGAAGGTGGTAAGCCGGTTGTTATTGCAAACGCAGAAGGAATCAGAACTACTCCATCAGTAGTTGCATTTTCAAAGTCTGGTGAGAGACTTGTAGGTGAGACAGCTAAGCGTCAGGCAGTAACAAACGCTGAAAAGACTATCTCATCAATCAAGAGACATATGGGAACAGATTACAAGGTTGCAATTGATGACAAGAACTATACTCCACAGGAGATTTCAGCAATGATTCTTCAGAAGTTAAAAGCTGATGCTGAAGCATATCTTGGAGAAAAGGTAACAGAGGCGGTTATCACAGTTCCTGCTTATTTCAACGATGCACAGAGACAGGCTACAAAAGATGCAGGTAAGATTGCAGGTCTTGATGTTAAGAGAATTATCAACGAGCCAACAGCAGCTGCATTAGCTTACGGTCTTGATAACGAAAACGAGCAAAAGATTATGGTATACGATTTAGGTGGTGGTACATTCGACGTATCTATCATTGAAATCGGTGACGGAGTTATCGAAGTTCTTGCAACAAACGGTGATAACAGACTCGGTGGTGATGACTTCGACCAGAAGGTTGCAGATTACATGATCGCAGAGTTCAAGAATCAGGAAGGTGTTGACCTTTCAGCAGATAAGATGGCTTTACAGAGAATTAAGGAAGCAGCTGAGAAGGCTAAGAAAGAACTTTCAACAGCTACAACTACAAATATCAACCTTCCATTCATCACAGCTACAGCTGAGGGACCAAAGCATTTTGATATGAACCTCACAAGAGCAAAATTTGATGAACTTACAGCTGATTTAGTAGAGAGAACAGCAGTACCTGTTCAGAATGCATTAAAGGATGCAGGAATGACAGCTTCAGAGCTTAGCAAAGTATTATTAGTTGGTGGTTCAACACGTATCCCTGCTGTTCAGGATAAGGTTAAACAGCTCACAGGACATGAGCCTTCAAAGACACTTAACCCTGATGAATGTGTAGCAATCGGTGCTTCTATCCAGGGCGGTAAGCTTGCAGGCGATGCAGGTGCAGGAGATATCCTTCTTCTTGATGTTACTCCACTTTCATTATCTATCGAGACAATGGGTGGTGTTGCTACAAGACTTATCGAGAGAAATACAACTATTCCTACAAAGAAGAGCCAGATCTTCTCTACAGCAGCTGATAACCAGACAGCAGTAGATATCAACGTAGTTCAGGGTGAAAGACAGTTCGCAAGAGATAACAAGTCACTCGGACAGTTCAGACTTGATGGTATTCCTCCTGCACAGAGAGGTGTTCCACAGATTGAAGTTACATTTGATATCGATGCAAACGGTATTGTAAATGTATCAGCAAAAGACCTTGGAACAGGTAAGGAACAGCACATCACAATCACTTCAGGATCTAACATGTCTGATGATGATATCGAAAAGGCAGTTAAGGAAGCAGCTGAGTTTGAAGCTCAGGATAAGAAACGTAAGGAAGGAATTGATGCAAGAAACGAAGCTGATTCAATTGTATTCCAGACACAGAAAGCTTTAGATGAAGCAGGCGATAAGCTTGATCCAACAGAAAAGGCGGCAGTTGAAGCTGATCTTGCAGCATTGAAGAAATCACTTGACGAGTCAAATGCTGAATCAATGACAGACGCACAGATTGACGAAATCAAGGCTGGAAAAGAAAAATTAATGCAGAGTGCTCAGCAGTTATTTGCAAAGATGTATGAGCAGGCTCAGGGAGCAGCAGGTGCTCAGGGTGCAGGTCCTGACATGAGCGGTTTCCAGGGAGCAGGAGCAGGTCAGACACAGTCAGCACCAAACGATGACAATGTTGTTGATGGCGACTACAAGGAAGTATAATCCTTTCAGTTAATAATATAAATTATTGAAATTGATATATCAGAGATTATGAACTTCGTATATGATGTTAAATATGTATGATATACCATGTGAATAATGCAAATCCCGTGTATGTGAAAACATAGACGGGTTTTGCAGGATATAGATGAGGAATGTAATAATGGCAGATAAAAGAGATTATTATGAGGTGCTTGGCGTTGACAGAAATGCTGATGACGCAACACTTAAAAAAGCATACAGAGCATTAGCAAAAAAATATCACCCTGATGCGCATCCCGGAGATAAGGAAGCTGAGGCAAAATTTAAAGAAGCTTCAGAAGCTTATGCAGTACTTAGCGATGCCGATAAGAGAAGACAGTATGATCAGTTTGGTCATGCAGCTTTTGAAGGTGGAGCAGGAGGTGCCGGCGGATTTGATTTCAGCGGCATGGATTTTGGTGACATATTTGGTGATATATTCGGAGATTTCTTTGGCGGCGGATCAAGAGCCAGAAGAAATCCAAACGGACCGATACCGGGTGCAAATGTCAGAGCAGGTGTGAGAATTACTTTTGATGAGTCAATCAGAGGTTGTGACAAGGAACTCACCTTGAATCTTAAAGATGAGTGTAAGACCTGTAATGGTACAGGTGCAAAGCCCGGAACATCTCCTGTTACATGTACAAAGTGTGGCGGTCGCGGTCAGGTAGTATTTACACAGCAGAGCTTCTTTGGAACAATGCAGAATGTTCAGACATGTCCTGAATGTAACGGAACAGGTAAGATGATTAAAGATAAGTGTGTTGACTGTTACGGTACAGGTTACGTTACAAACAAAAAGACAATATCAGTAACAATTCCTGCAGGTATTGATGACGGACAGAGCATCAGAATACGTGAAAAGGGAGAACCGGGAAAGAATGGCGGCCCAAGAGGTGATTTGCTTGTTGAAATCAGAGTGGCAAGAGATCCAAACTTCGAGAGAGAAGGAACAACACTTTACTCAACATGTTCAATCTCATTTGCACAGGCTGCAATTGGTGGAGATATCAGAGTAAAGACAGTAGATGGTGATGTATTATTCCCAATCAAGCCTGGAACACAGACAGGAACAAGAATCCGCCTTAAAGGAAAAGGAGTTCCAAGTCTTAGAAACAAAGAAATCAGAGGCGACCAGTATACAACATTGGTAGTCAGAGTTCCTGAAAAGTTAAATCATGAGCAGAAGGAAGCATTAAAGGCATTTGATGCACTTTGCGGAAATACATTAAATTCAGAAGACTCAGATTCTGATAAAGGTTCAAAGAAGAAGAAACTCTTTGGAAAATAAACAGATAAAGTAGATTATGTGGATAAACAAGACAGGCTGTCGACAGGCAGCCTGTATTGTTTTGTAGAAGGAAAAAGTATACATTATGAAATGCACATACGATGCTTTCAAAATAACCGTTTCGCATTATATGAATGTTTTCTCAAAACAGTTCGACAATACTTGAAGGATTATCTTCAAAAGAAGTATGATTCTCGTTCGCACAAATTCGTGAGTTTTCTTGATGAAAACTCACTCAAATTGTGCTAAATATCGAGGAACTGAAATCCTCGATATTTAACTTCGAATCATTCTTCTTTTATCAGA
>JAILRH010000064.1 GCA_024698345.1 Lachnospiraceae bacterium
ATTTTCATCCTTCGGATATCAAATCACTTTCGCTCGCGACAAAAAAAAGTTTTGTCGCGTATCTCGCTGATTTGGGTTCCCCAAATACATAAAAGAATAAATATTTGAAATCCTGCAAGCAGTCTTTCATAATATTTATTCATTTATGTGCATGGCTGAATAGTTACCATTTTGTTGGAAATATCGAATAATCCCTTGATTTATTTTTGAATTGTATTTAAACTAGAGGAAGTGAGTTAGTTCGGAAAAGAATATCAGTGTCGTTCGAAAGGGGATATTTATTATTATTTTGCCGTAGCAAAAACAAAGGGTGATTTATCTGTTGTTTTGTTTAATTATGTCACTGACAAATAATGATAAATAGAATAATCGGATATTCTTAAAAGATATAATTTAATACAAAGGGAGGATTATTATGATAAGTCAATCAAGAAAAGGTTTAAGATGCGTCTTATCAATGTTACTGGCAATTGCTGTTGTTATTTCAGGAATTGCTAACACCGGTTTTGTTTTTGCTGCAACAAGTGTTAAACTTGAGATTAACGGTTTCCAGATTAGCACAACAGCAGAGGGATTCAGAACAGTTTATTCTGTTGGGGATTCAAAAGGGGAGGCAACAGAGTTTGGTCTTGTTTACGGACTGACAAGTCAGATTCAAAATTCAGATTTGGTAGTAGGAAGCACTAACCAGTCTGTATATTCTTACAAAGCTTCAAACGCAGGAAAGATTTCAAAGAATTATGCAAGTTTTTCAGGCGGAGAGTCTTATGTTATGACAATGCAGTTTATCAAAGCAAAGTCATTCTATGAATCAAATCTCAGTATCAGAGCATATGCAAAACTTAAAGATGGAACATATACTTACAGTAATGTTTCTACATCTTCTGTTTACAAGATGGCAGACTATTTATATCAGAGAAAGAAGATGCCAAATATTCCGGCTCATGAGTATCTGTATAACAATATTTTATCAGTATGTAATTCAGGCTATCAGAAGGTAGATTATCCGTTAATTAACATTTTGTATCCTGTTGACAATGGGGAGGAGACGGAGGCAGTTACAACAGAAAAGCCAACAGAAGCTCCAACACAGAAACCAACAGAAAAACCAACAGAGGCACCAACACAGAAGCCAACAGAAAAGCCAACAGAGGCACCAACACAGAAGCCAACAGAGCAGCCGACAACAAAGGCAGAGACTGTTAATACAGACTATTCTTGGCTTACATATTATCCTGTTGGAAGTAGCGTATATTCAGTCGCATCTAACAGCAATGAGTTTGCATTCCAGTTATTAGAGGATCAGGGAACACAGATGCTTATTGTTCCTAACATTGCTGAAGGATCAAAGCCAATTTGGCCGGACTATTCAGATATCAAATTAAACGGAAGTGCTATCGAACAGTTTGCCGGTGCTGGAATCTATCTTTCATATGCATCACTCACAAGAGAGTACAATGTATTTGAGGCAAAGAGTGCAGTAGACGGACACACATTCCGGATTATTATCAAAAAGGGCGGAGAAGTAACAACTACAAAACCTGTAGAGACTACAAAGACACCTGAGACTACAAAAGCAAATGAGACACCTACTCATGTTTATAAGAATCCGGGAGTTCAGTCAGAGGCTGCAGATTCAGAAGTTGCAAGCAATATTTCATTAGTAAATTATTTCGATTCAATTGACACTGATTTGTCTTCGACAACAGGTAAATCAGGTGAAGGAATCGAGAACTTATTTGATAACAATACAAGAACTAAGTTCTTTACAGGAGATGCGCCGACTATCACTATTTCATGGAAGATGAAGAGAGCGGTAGTACTTAACAGCTATACATTTGTATTAGCAGGTGATGCTGCATCTTATACATTCAGAGATCCTCACAGCTGGTTACTGTGCGGTTCTATGGACGGTGAGAACTGGACTACACTTTCAAAAATTACAAATGGTGGACTTACTCATGTAAACTACGGAGAGTACACATTTAATACAGATAAGAAAGTTCAGGCACAGTATTTTATGCTTATGATTAAGGACAGCGGAGATGATGGTAAGCTTTACTATGGATCACAGATGTCTGAAATCAAGTTGACAGGTGATGTTTCACGTATCACTGAAAATGTTGGAAAGGATATTACAAATCAGGTTAGCAGCGTTAATTCATCTGCAACAACTGTTCAGGGATACAATTCTAATGAAGGTGTTGAAAACTTGTTTGATTCAAAAGATTCAACTAAGTTATTCACTACATCCGGAACACCATCATCAATAGTATGGACAATGAAGCAGGATACAACAATCTACAGCTATACATTAAGAACAGCAAATGACAATGCTTCATTTGCAAACAGAACAGTTAAATCATGGCAGTTATACGGATCAGGTGACGGTAATAATTGGACTCTTATTGACACTGTTACTGAAAGCGGTATGAAGGATGTAAATTATTCAGATTACACATACCTGGTTGATAAGGTTGGAGCATATAAACATTATAAACTTACAATTACAGGAAAGTACGGAACAGGATTCCAGCTTTCAGCCCTTAACCTTAAGGGAAATACTGTTGAAAATAAAGAGTTCAGAGCTCTTTTTGTAGGTGACTGGGAAATGGTAACAGCACCTGGTTATAAACAGGCATTGTATGACGCGTTCTACAATATTTATCCAAGACAGTTTGTTAGATTTGCAAAGAATAAAGCTCCAAAGAGAGTATTTATCAATGCAGATCAGGGATATGACGGAGTTGCTTATACTGCAGGAAATACTGTTGTTATTGCAACTAACTGGATGAACAACAATCCGGTTGGAGTTGGATACTTTACACATGAACTTACACACGTAACACAGCAGTATGGAAATGTATCTTCTTCAGGACCTGCATGGTGGGTTGAAAATATGGCAAACTATGGTGGATTCCGTTATTACCACTGGGCTTATCCTGAAAATGTTCAGGTATACTTTGCAAATGATACATCGCTCCAGGATTGGGGTTATGAAGCATACGGAAACAATAAGTGGTTCTTTGCATACATGGATGCAAGATATCCATCAAGAAAAGATTCAAACGGAAATATTACATATGGATTGATTGATAGTCTCAATAACCTGTTAAAGGACAATCCTAATACAAAATACGACGACAACCCATATACTGTAGGAACACCTTGGAATGAAGTGGTTCGCAGTATTACCGGCTATGATTGTATTGAGTCACTCCGTTTACATTACGTACAGGAACTTAAGAACGGAACTTGGGCATTTACAGGATTCAAGTATTATGAAGATAACTGGATGACAGAGAATGTTCCCGGATTACCAAATCTTGATTATCCAATGTACGTTGGAAAGCAGCATGGAAATAATACACACGCAAAGCTTTCTTCAAATGTAACAAGTGGAACAAATCTTATGAGTGGAGCATCAGTAATCGGAACATCAGGATATGTTAAAGATTCTGAGTCAGCATCAAAATTCATTGATGGAGATTTATCAACAAAATGGTGTGCAACATCAGGCAGCGTAAGCAATCAGGAATACGCACTCACAGGAGCTCAGCACTTCGTAAAGATTGATCTTGGCTCATCAAAGACATTTAACACATATACACTTTACAATACATCAAGTAAAGAGGGGTATGGCAACACAACTGAGTGGGAGATTCTTATTTCAAACGACAATAAGAACTGGACTTCAGTTGATTACCAGGTAAATAATAACAATGCAATATCTTCATATAATATTGGCTCACAGACAGCAAGATACATTGTATTCAAAGTATTTAACGCTGACAACGGTGGTTCGGGAACAGCCAGATTGTATGAGTTGCAGTTGTATAACAAGTAAATATAGTGAGTTTTGAATGAACTATTTTACATGATAAAGTACATAAAATATAACAACTAAAATATTCAAACGAAAATATTCAAACGAAAATATAAAGAACTTCCTGACGTAATTAAGAATTGTCAAATGGCATTTCATCTTTTATAATTGCGTTGGGAAGTTTTTTTAGGAGTCAACAGTTATTATTTAGAGGATGTACTGTTGGATTTCTTGATTTTATTAATTAAACTATATTTAATATTTTGGCTATACTGTCGGAATTGAGTTTCTTAAGAATTCAGCAGTGTTTAATAATTCGGAATTATTGTTGGGGTTTCATTTCCACTTATTTCAACAGTTATACATAAGAAATGATAGAGAAGGCAGATGAAAAGCAGGAAATTCTCAAAATAGTATGTAGGAGAAAAAAGATTAAAACAGACGAAAAATAAGAAATTCTCAAAATCGTATGTATAGATGTAAATAGTGTGACAGACGAAAAGAAAGAAATTCTCAAAATTGTATGTATAGATGTAAATAGTGTGACAGACGAAAAGAAAGAAATTCTCAAAATCGTATGTAGGAGTAAAAGGAAGGCTACAGACGAAAATGAGGAAAATTCCATAATCGTCTGTAGAAATAAAAAGATTACAACATACGAAAAACAAGAAATTCTCAAAATCGTATGTAGGGATATAAATAGTACAACAGGCAAAAAGAAAGAGTTTGCCCAAATCGTCTGCAAAATGATGAATGAAGAAGTATATTAGATGTTAGATGACTCCCACTTCAAACAAATATATGTCTAAGAGGAGAGCAACAGAAAATAGTAAAGAGC
>JAILRH010000138.1 GCA_024698345.1 Lachnospiraceae bacterium
GATAAGGAGAAATAATGAAAGATAATGATAAGAATATAACTGGTGATTTCAGAGAAGTGGAAGTAAATCATGATTCTGATAATACGGATGCCAAGAATAGAATGGTTGGTAATTCAGAAAATGAAAATGACATAAGCAGTGAAGATAAACCGGTTGTAATGCATAATACAGATAACACAAATAATGAAGATGGTGATGTTATAAGCAATCCATTTGGAAAACTCTTTGAAAAGAATGAGGACGAAGATGATAATTATGAAAAAATCTGTTATGTCTGCAGGAGACCGGAGAGCAAAGCAGGTAAGATGATTTCTATGCCGGGTGGGATGAATGTATGTCACGACTGTATGCAGAAGAGTTTTGATTCAATGAACAGTTCGCCATTTGGAATGGGAGGATTGGATCTTGATAGTCTGGGACTTGGGGATTTATTAAAATCGCCTAACGTAAGGATAATAACAAACGGTAACTTTCAAAACGATGCCATACCTAAGAGCCAAAAGCTGAAAAAGAAAAAAGAAGACTCAAAGCCTGCCATTGATATCGATAAGATTCCGGCACCACATATAATAAAGGGAAAACTGGATGAGTACGTAATAGGACAGGATTATGCAAAGAAAGTAATGGCTGTTGCCGTGTATAATCATTACAAGAGAGTTGCGAACAGTGAAAAAGAAGACGTGGTAATAGAAAAATCAAATATGCTCATGATCGGACCTACAGGTTCAGGAAAAACATACCTTGTTAAGACATTGGCAGAATTGTTGGATGTACCTCTTGCAATTGCAGATGCAACTTCACTTACAGAGGCGGGATATATAGGTGATGATATAGAAAGCGTTGTTTCAAAGCTGTTAGCGGCTGCAGATAATGATGTGGAGAAAGCTGAAACAGGAATAATATTCATTGATGAGATAGACAAGCTGGCAAAAAAACAAAATGCTCACAGCAGGGATGTTAGTGGAGAATCCGTACAGCAGGGACTATTAAAACTTCTTGAAGGAAGTAAAGTTGAAGTTCCTGTTGGAGCAAACAGCAAAAATGCCATGGTTCCACTTACGACTATTGATACAAAGAACATACTGTTCATTTGTGGAGGAGCATTCCCTGGACTTGATGATGTTATCAAGGAGCGATTGAATAAAGAGGCTTCCATAGGATTCAAGGCAGATTTGAAAGACAAATATGACGATGAAGAAAATATTGCAAAATATGTCATTCTCGAAGATTTAAGAAAATTCGGAATGATACCTGAGTTCCTGGGAAGACTGCCAATAGTATTTACTCTTGATGCTCTTTCAAAAGAAATGCTTATGGAAATACTTAATGAACCAAAAAATGCAATTATCAAACAATACCAGAAACTTCTTGAATATGATGAAGTACAGCTTGAATTTGATCAGGGAGCACTTGAGGCAATAGCAGAAAAGGCACTTGAGAAAAAGACCGGGGCAAGAGCTCTAAGATCAATAATTGAAGAATTTATGCTTGATATTATGTATGAGATTCCAAAGGATGATAATATCGGAAGAGTTACAATAACAAGAGATTACATCGAAAAGACAGGAGGACCTGTTATTGAGATGAGATCAGAGACACCACATGATTATCATTTGCAGATGAATGCAACAAACAGTTAAAAATGCAAAACAGTTAAAAATGCAAAACAGTTAAAAGTATGAATAATAATAATGTCAGAGCAATAAAATAGAATATAATATGCGAGGAGAATGCTGCCAAAGTAAGATTTTTATTTCAGTCAAAAAGATTGAAGAATATTTTACAGGGCAGCATTTTTCAGTTGGATTTATTTCCCCGCTTGGTCAGGTCGTTGAAAGGATACCTGCAAGAGTGGGAGTGAGCGAAACAATCTCATTTTTGCTGGAACAAACAGAAATATATGTTGATTACAAAATTGTTGAATCGGCAAGTGGAGAGGAACTGATATTTATCAGATTTAAAAATCCCACAGAAGGAATTTGGACGGTGAGAGTTTATGGAAGTAATGTAATAGGAGGAAAATTTAATTCATGGCTTCCCCTCAGAAAGTTTGTTGGTGAGGATACGTTCTTTCTTCAATCAGTGCCGGACACTACAATTACGGAAACGGGAAATGCAGAAAATGTTATTACTGTAGCTGCGTATAATTATGAGAACAACGCAATAATGTTAGAATCGGGGAGAGGATACACGGTAAACGGCAGAATAAAGCCTGAACTGGCATCTCCGGGAGTTAATGTGCTAATACCGATAAGGGGTGGCAAGGGGAATGAGGTTGGAAAACGTGAATTATCCAAACCGCCAGTCCGGATACGGATACATAGATGCTCTAAATTCATTTACTATATTAATTACAAGTTAGATGAGCATTCAACATACGTAGAGAGTTTTAGCATTTGTAGAAATCATTGACATGTGTGACATTTGTAGAAATCATTGACATGTTGATTTTTTGCGGGATTTATAATAAATTATAGTAATGTAGTTATTGGATTCGAATTTGCAAAAAAGAGGAAAATAAGATGAGTTTTTTGCCGATTTCTAAAGAAGAAATGGAAGAGAGAAATATAGAGCAGCTGGATTTTGTCTATGTCATAGGGGATGCGTATGTTGACCATCCTTCTTTTGGGCATGCGATAATCAGCAGAATTCTGGAAGCTCATGGTTATACTGTTGGAATAATATCCCAACCTGACTGGAAAGATGAAGATAGCATATCGATTCTTGGAAGACCAAAACTAGCCTTTCTGGTTATGGGGGGAAATATGGATTCGATGGTTAATCATTATTATGTATCTAAAAAGAAAAGAACCATGGATTCGTATACACCCGGCGGAGAAATAGGAAAGAGACCTGATCATGCAACTGTTGTATACAGTAATCTGATTAGAAAGAAATATAGAGATGTTCCTATTGTAATTGGTGGTATTGAAGCTTCTTTGCGAAGAATGGCCCATTATGATTACTGGGATAATAAATTCAAACGATCTATTTTGTTAGACAGTCAGGCAAATCTCATAACATATGGAATGGGAGAAAAATCCATCGTTGAAATTGCAGATGCATTGGCTAGTGGAATAGATATAAATGATTTGACATATATAAAGGGAACGGTATTTAAAACCAAGGATTTGTCAGTTGCATATGAACCGGTAATATTGCCTTCATATGATGAAATGAAGGAAGAAAAACTAATGTATGCAAAAAGTTTCAAGATTCAGTATGATAATACTGATCCTTTTAACGGAAATGTCCTGGCGGAACCTTATGACCATGGAGTGTTTGTTGTGCAGAATCCACCTCAGGAACCGCTTTCAGAGCGAGAGATGGATGATGTTTATGAGTTGCCTTATGAGAGAACTTATCATCCAATTTACGAGGCAATGGGAGGAATACCTGCTATAGAGGAAATACAGTTTTCGCTTATCAGCTGCAGGGGATGTTTTGGCGGATGCAATTTTTGTGCATTAACTTTCCATCAGGGAAGAATCATTCAGGCAAGAAGTCATGAATCCATTATTTCTGAGGCTAAAAAAATTATAGAAATGCCGAATTTTAAAGGTTATATTCATGATGTGGGAGGGCCGACCGCAAATTTCAGGAAACCTTCATGCAAAAAGCAGCTTAAATGCGGAGTGTGTAAGCATCGTCAGTGTCTGACTCCAACGCCGTGTAAGAATCTGGAAGTAGATCATGGTGATTACCTTGCTCTTCTAAGAAAATTAAGAAAACTTCCGGGAGTCAAAAAAGTCTTTATAAGATCCGGAGTCAGATTTGATTATCTTATGGAAGATAAGGATGATACATTTTTCAGAGAAATGGTTGAGCATCACATAAGCGGACAGTTAAAGGTTGCCCCGGAACATATTTCCGATGTTGTATTGGAAAAGATGGGTAAACCAAAGAATGCAGTATATGAAAAGTTTATTGAGAAATACTGGCGAATCAATAAGCAAAAAGGAAAGAACCAATTTGTAGTTCCTTATCTTATGAGTTCCCATCCGGGTTCTACTTTAAGAGAAGCCATTAAGCTGGCGGAGTACTGTAGAGACATTGGATATAATCCTCAGCAGGTTCAGGATTTTTATCCTACACCTTCAACACTTTCAACGGTTATGTATTACACCGGAGTGGATCCAAGAGATATGAAACCGGTTTATACTCCAAAAGATCCACATGAAAAGGCAATGCAGAGGGCACTTATTCAATATAGAAATCCTGCCAACTATGAACTGGTAAAGGAGGCATTGATAAAGGCCGGAAGAGAGGATTTGATTGGATTTGGGAAAGAGTGTCTGATTAAGCCTCGTCAGTTTGGACAGACAAAGAAGGATGATATAAGGAGTGGCTCAAAAAATACAAAATCTTCTAACAGGCAGAACAAAGAAACGGGAAGAAAGAAAAAGGAAAGCAGCAGAAATTCGAGAGACAACAGTAGAGGCGTAATAAAGGGAGAAACAAAAAAAGGAAACGCAGGTTCTGTCAGAAACAAAAAAGCAGATAAAGTAACTGTCAAAAATAATAATAATCAGCAAAAAAACAGAGGAAAATCTGATAAAAATACTCTGAGCAGTAAAAAAAGTAAAAAAAGACGCTAAAACGAAAAGATTTTACTAGAAACAATAAGAAAATATGGTATAATTATCTTGAGGTGTTACATAATGTAACAACGTTCGGAATTGATAAATAATTAATACACTACAATATAATTTTTTATTGACTCAAATATTAGTACACAGGAGGAAAATATATGGGGTGTGAAGAATTAAGAGTTAGATGGATGTATGTTAGACTTCGTGAGAAGAGAACAGAACTCATAAAACCTGTTTTACCACCAGAGAGCGTTATGCTTAATGTTGCAATGCAAAGAGGAAGATGGGATGATTATGGTATTTCTATGACTATTAATGTTACTTCAGGAGGAACACCAGGTCATCAGATGGCATCTTTCTTTAGAGATTTTATAGTTGTTGTTGACGCGGGAGCTAATGAAACTGAATATTACGGTTCAGGAAAGATAGAAGGAATTATTCCTTACGCATCAATCAAGAGTTATGAAGTTGTCACAGAGAAGATTAGTGAAGACTACGAGGTTAAGTACATATTGTTCACTATGAAGAGAGACGAGCAACAGTTTGCTTTCAAACTTTTTGAAAAGAGAATATACGACGAAAACTTCAATTATCCTTTTGATTATACTCCAAAGACAAATGGAAGAGATATCAAGTTCTACACGAATGTAATTGATAACTGCATGTCTAATGCCGTTGACTATGGTAAGCGTGCTATGAATATTCTCAAGATTATGTCAGAGACTAAGGATAGTTTCAGTTACGACAAGTTCCAGGAACGTCTTTTAGAGGCAGATGAGGAACATTGGTCATACGTTCTTAAGTTCCTTAGAGAGATGAAAGAGAGTGGCAATGAGAGATTTGGCACTATCTATGATCAGTTTAAGGATAAGCAACAGGCAAGTTATGATTTGGCTATAGAGAACAATAAGAAGATTAAGGATATTGCTCTTCAGATGAAGAAAGTTCAGGAAGAAATTGAGCAGCTTGAAGAAGAGATTCCTAATCTTGGATTCTTTGCAAGAAACCTTAAGGGTGAGAAGATGAATCGTCTTGAGGAACTTGATGGTATGGAACCTGGTCTTATCAGACAGCAGAATGAACTCAGAGCAGAGATTGAAAGATCACATGGTGAGATTGAGAATATCAAGAAGCATACTCTTGACCTCTTGTATAAAGAGATTGTATCTAATGAGGATTATCAGCCGGAGATGCTTGAGAAAGTATTAGAGAAGAATGGCAAACTCAATTTTGAGGAGATTGCATTCCTGCTTGATTTGTTCAACTGGTTAGAACCTGAACATACAGAAACAGAGGCTAAGAAGTGTCTTGTTCCTTTGATTCAGAAGAACGTTGTAATCGTTGAAGACGATACATGTTATCATATCAGTTCGTTGCCTGCAGACAAACTTGAGTTTATCAAGCAGAAGAGGGATAGCGGCATCGAGAAGAAGTTCGAAGAGTGCAGTGAGTCTATTTACAAGGCTGTATACAAAGAGATTGTTGAGAGACGTGTTCTTAGAAAGCAGGCACTTGAGTTATTGCTGAATGAAGAGATGATGAGTAATTTGGGATGTCTTTCAGACAAGTTCAATGATGTTATTATTGAAAGACTTGTATCTGAACAGGTTATGAAGGATATGAACAAGGTTTATGTATCTCTCAAATAGAGTGATTTTCAAAAAGAAACAGTATTGCTTGTTGTGATACTGTTTCTTTTTTGTACTGTAGAGCAAATAGTTATAAAAAAACAGTTCACGCAATAGTGTGAACTGTTTTTTTGTCAGAGAAATATAATAATGTTATAAATAGTTAATGTAATATTATTGTGATAGAACCGGATTAGTTAGCTCCGGCTGATTCCAACGCATCGTTTAGAACTTTATTCTCGTAGAATGAATTAACTTGCTTTCCAAAAATAAATAACGCAGATATACAAGCTATAGCAATCAAAGCGAGAGCTAACCCATATTCGACCATCCCCTGACCATCTTCATCATTAATAAAATCAATAAAATCTCGCATAGGCCTTCTCCTTAAATTTCTTTTCCGATATTAGCTACTTATATAATAATACATTTTTATAAAAGACTCAATACAAATATAAAAAAATGTGAAAAAAATATTAAAAAAAAATAAACAAAATATTTATTTCCCGGAAAATATGATACTATAGCTATAGACGGAAATTGGCTGTAAAGCCTTATTTTCTTTATAAAATTGTATTTTGTTGGTCGGAGGAAGTAAATATGAACAATTATGAACAAATTTTGAATAAAGTTGACCACACGCTTTTAAAGCCGGAGTCTACATGGGAACAGATAAAAAAAATATGCGATGAGGGAATTGAATACAAAACAGCATCAATATGTATCCCGCCTTCATTTGTGAAGCAGGCTTTTGATTATGTCAAAGGAGAAGTGAAGATATGTACTGTAATCGGATTTCCTAACGGATATAATGAGACAGCGGTGAAGTGCTTTGAGGCAGCCAAAGCAGTAGAGCAGGGAGCTGAAGAGATTGATATGGTTATCAATATCGGATGGGCAAAAGAAGGAAGATGGAATGACATTCTTGATGAGATAAATCAGATTAAGAAAGCCTGCGCAGGAAGATTACTTAAGGTGATTGTTGAAACATGTCTTCTGACTGATGAAGAGATTGCCACGTTAGCAAAGATAGTGTCAGAGTCAGACGCTGAGTTTATAAAGACTTCTACCGGTTTTTCCACTGAAGGTGCAACATTTGAGGCGGTAAAAATAATGGCGGAAAATGTGACGGGTGGAACAAAAATAAAGGCAGCAGGTGGAATTTCATCATTAGAAGACGCACAAAAGTTTATTGAACTTGGTGCAGACAGATTGGGAACAAGCCGGGTAGTAAAAATTGTAAAGGAATTATAATTAGGAATTATAATAGGTAATTAATTAGCTGTTGAGTGGTTATCAGTCAGTTATTAATTGGTTATCAGTCAGTTATTAATTGGTTATCCGTTAGTTATTAATTGGATTGATTGCTGACCTGGCATCCGTCATGTTCCATATGATAATTATCTTTATATATTAAATCAGAGATAAGGACTATTTCAAAGCCTTTATCTTTAAGACCTTTGATTAGATTAGGCAGGGCTTCTGCTGTATACTTGGCGCCGTTATGCATTAGGATGATAGCACCGTAGTTTTTCCAGTCAAGACTGTCGACGCTCCACTGTATGGAATAATATCCGCATTCCTTTGCTGTGGTTATGACGTGATTATCGTAATCTCCATAAGGAGGGCGAAAAAGAGACATTTGCTTGTGGTTTTCGCTGTGATTTCCAAGATCGTTTCCGGATTCATATATGGCTTTTACGTCGTCAGGATACTGAGAAACCCAGCCACCGGTCATAAAGAAAGTAGCTTTAACATCATTTTCTTTTAATATAGCCAGTATTTTGCCCGTGTCTTTATTGCCCCAGGCGGCATCAAAGGATAGTGCGACTTGAGGCTTTTCTGTTTTGACACAATAGATTGGAAGTTCTTTAGGAGAAAGTTCTCTCCGTTTTTTTATTACATTGTATGCAGGAGATGAGATGATTAGTATTGCGAATATGAATTAATTAAAAGAACAAAAG
>JAILRH010000140.1 GCA_024698345.1 Lachnospiraceae bacterium
TACTTTTTGGGGAGGACATTTCTCTATTTTGCGCCTGCCTATAGGATTGTGTCATAATCAAAAAAATATATACACTATCTATATAAAAAACTTGACAGCAAGTATATATATTTATATAATAATTGACGTTGGGCTCGCGGGTTTTATAAATTGCTCAAATAATTAAATATGGGGTATTTTATTCAACAATAATTAAAAAACATATTGGAGGATAAAAAGATGAAGAGAAGATTTGCTACTGTGTTATTAGCAGGGGTTATGGCTTGCTCAAGTGTCGTTAATGTTGGCGCTTATGAGATTTCAAGAAATGCAGCTGAATTAGGAATTGATTTTTCTAAAAATTACGGTGTGTACATGGTGTACAAAGAAGGAAAGTATTGGGCAGATGCTGGTTTCAGAAAGATTTTAATTTACAAAGAAGACTATTGTGGTGGATGGAATAAGACTAAAGGCTTTACTGTAAAGGTTCATAATGGTATTTACTCAGATACAAAAAAAGGTGAAAAGAACAAGTCGAAAACAGCTAGTGTTACACATCTTACAAAAGTTGTAACATATACATATAGTCATTAATGTTTTGAAAAAATATTCCGGAAGAGTTTACTCTTCCGGTTTTTAATTATGGGTGGGTAAATGAAGTATATTATTAAAATTGTAATTCCAGTTATTATTTTCTCGTTGGTTTTTTTCTTTGTAGGAGAAGTGAATTCATGGCAAAAAATGGTAGATATACAAGATGCAGATTATAGTTTTGAGCCACGCCTGATTCAGACACAGGAACAGGAAAAGGCATATGTTGACGCGATAAAATCTTTTTCTAAGAATCACGATTTTAAAATGTATGCGTTCAGAAGAAAAATGAATGGTGAGAGAAACTTTACGTATACTGTATTTGCAGATGACGAACTTAGAGTGTATTTAAAGAAAAAACTCCAATGTAAAAAGGACAAGGAAGAATATAATTCTCTTACTTTGGGGAAGATTACGCTGGAATTTAAGAATTTAGATGAAATAGCGGATACAAGTGAGTTAGAAGAGTACTATGCTTTTTGTACGGAAAAAGTAGGGGCTGAATTTAGGTATGCCACAATACAAGAGTTTTCTACAAGTCCACCAAGTAAATGCTATAATTCAAATCATTTTAATATATTTGTTTTATTAATTTGGATTGCAGTTATATTGCTATTATCTATCTATAAATATATAGATAATCTGGAGACAAGAAAGAAAATTCATATTATGTATATATATGGCGTGGATAAAACAAAACAAATCATAAAACAAATTGTAGTGGAAATAATATTATGGACTAGTGCCTTTTTTATATCTAAAGTGTTAATGAGTAAGATTACTTACACAGATTATTGTTGTAATTATGCATATATGGCGTGGATTGTTATTGTGTTGCTCACTTCAGTTCATCTGATTTCTTTTGAGTTTGTTGATATTAAAAAGACACTGACAAGAAATGCAATATCAAAAAAAGTTATATACTCCATGGAAATAGCTGTAATATTGGTAATTGTTACATCAAATATATGCCTGGCAATAAATGCGAAGGCATTTAATGATTCAATTAAAACAATGATTCAGAAACAGACATGGCAAGATTTACAGGATTATAATGATTTCTACTTGACGCATGTCGTTAAAAAAGGTTTTGAATATGACGCAGAAGAAAATGGAGATTTGGATCCTGAGGAAGTTTCAAATGGTGATTTGATAAAAGTAGATGGAAGAATATATCAGATTGACGATTATTATGTTGATAGTTTTTATACCGAATATTTAGACAAGTATAAAATGAAGTTGAATATACCGATTAATGACAATGGAATTCACATATCGAGTGGTGATGGTATCTGGGATATAATATATGTTAATAAGAATTGCAAGGATGAAATAGATAAATTAATACGTGACAAAAAAGTAAAATGTGATTTGCAAGATAATCAGTACTACATTATATCAAAATATGACAAGCAGACTGCAAAGAAAGAAGGTTTGCTTGACGAGATAGAGATGAATGTGGGGATTGATATTAGTGATTGCAAATTTATAACGATAAAAAATAATTATAAATGGATAACATATGATATAAGGAACAGTAATCTGGCAGATAATATTAGAAAAAATCCGGTTATTGTTTTTAATCCAAAAAAAGAGAATGCTCATGAATTATTTCAGTTTGAAATAGGTGCAATTGCTTGTTACAGAGATAAGGATGATTTTGAAAAGTATATAAAACAGATTGGATATGAGAATGAGCATCATTACACAAACAGTGTTTGGAAACAGTATCAGGAGAGACGAAAAGATAAAATATATCAATTGATTGTTAATATAATAATAAGTTTGGTTATACTCACTTTGTTTAATGCCGTGTTTATGCTTACGCTTAAAATGGAATTTACTGCCAGAGCTGAAGAAATAGCAATAAGTAAGGTGTTGGGAAAAGGATTACTATCCAGATACAAAAGAGTATTTATATTCGTTGCTATTGCATTTACAATCTCATTTTTGATTACATATGAAATTGCGAAAGTAATAAATAACTTTTCTATCAATGAAATGATATTTGGATTTGGAGTTACCATAATAAATATTATTATTCTCATATTAGTATTTATTAATTCTTATGAAAGAAAATCAGTAGTAAAAATTCTGAAAGGGGGAAGGTAAATGATCCAGATAAAGAATGTGAAAAAATATTTTGGCGACAAAATAATATTTGAGAATTTTTCATGCGAAATAAATGATGGTGATATGGTTGTATTTAGTGGAGTGAGTGGAAAAGGAAAGACAACTCTTCTAAACATGATAGGAGGACTTGAGAAGTATCAGTCAGGAGAGATTTTAGTTGATGGATTAGCGGTTTCTTCATCAAAAAATCTTAAGAAATTGTATAAAGATCATTTCGGTTTTCTATTCCAGAATTTTGCACTTATTGAGAAGGAGACAGTTGAAAAAAATCTAAAAATAATAGATAAGAAAAATAGAAATGATATTAGCATAGAAGAGGCTCTTGAAAAAGTTGGGTTAAAGGGGTATGGATCCAGAAAAGTATATACTTTGTCCGGCGGTGAACAGCAACGAGTTGCACTTGCGAGATTGTTTCTGAAAAAGTGTTCAATAATACTTGCAGATGAACCTACCGGAAGTTTGGATAAAAAAAATGCAGATATTGTAATGGACTATTTGTTTGAACTTAATAAAGAGGGAAAGACAGTGGTTGTAGTAACTCATGATGAAGAGTACAAAAAAAGATTTGAAAAGGTGGTATATATATAAAATGAAGAAGATAATAGCAGTTATTTTAGTTGTTGTAGTATTATTATCAGGTAGTTTGGGGATTTTCAGTTTATACAGAGGCAGACAAAATGAACAATTTATTGACAAGTATGTTTCCGCATCTCAATTTTCAGAGAAGTATGGAAAACCTGAAAAGAATGCAGCAGTGAGAATGTTGAATGAGAATGTCTGTCTTACAATTAAAGCTTTAGATTTATTTAGCAAAGAAGGTAATTTATCTGTTTTTGATAATTCGACTTCCGAATATTTGATTATTTGGGAAAATTTGAAAACATCTGAAAGATCATATAGAGTGATTATTAGAGGAAAAGACGGTGAAGTTACGGGAGTTGATTTTGATGCAAGCGGAAAACTGTATAATTCTTCATATCAGTATGTAATAGATGAAAATAAAGATAGGATAAATGAATTTCTCAATATTGCGAAAGAAGAATGGGGAATTGACGATTTGACTTTTTAGTGTAAAAAAATCATAATATAATTTTTTTCTAAGGGAAAGCAGAAGTATTATGCTATAATCTGAAGTAATTAAAAAGTGTGTCAGTTGTGAGAAACTTATCGTAACTGGAGTTGATTGAAAGATAATAAAAATTTGCAATTGCGTATAGATAGAAAATAGTGTATGTTGTAACTATATGTGGCAAATTCCGTGAAGTAACAACTAAGAAGTAGATGTCCCCCTCCTCTAAACAAAGTGAAGGTGGGGGTAAGAAAATTTACTGAGTAGGGGTCCAATCTCCTTCTCAGTTATAAGCCTCCGGCGGCTTTCGCGATTAGTAACTAATCGCTTTCGCTACGATAACACATTAAA
>JAILRH010000171.1 GCA_024698345.1 Lachnospiraceae bacterium
TGTTGCTTAAATATAGACTATCACAACATTATATGAGATAATTATAATATAAAAAACGGCTCTCATATTTGGTGTTTCACGCACTACAATTGAGACCTATAATTGGTAGAAAAACAATAAATAGTGAGGGGGTAACATGGAATATAAGTATAAGATTATTAGTATCAATGAAGATGAACGGTGGATTTTTATTGCAAGCAGTAACAGATCTTATATGGAAGAACCAAATGCATTTGTAAATCTTGTAAAGTTAATACAAAACGACGTGAACGGAACTATTGAAAATGTCGGTGAGATGCAGTTTAAAATAACTGATGATAAGTTTGGGCTCATCTATCAGTGGGATGGTTTATTCGGTATCAGCGTAATCTATCCTGAGAACATATCACCAAACGAAGCTGTAGATTTTCTAGACAATTACATGAGTGAATTCTAATAAAGATATCACAAAAAATGCAAATGATTACAACTTAGTCATTTGCATTTTTTGTGTTTCAATATCATTTATTAATCTTATTTATACGAATTATCACATACATCCATACAAGTGATACAGCAATATCCGGGATATATAATCTGTCGTCCAACGAAATGGAAACGTTTATTCGTAAACGGATTTATAAATTCACCTTCTATAATCTTTCCATCCAAAGCAGCACTCTTAATATTGTAATACCAGTCACCTCCAAGAAATGGAAAGCGTTCTCTTACAGTATATCCAAGCAGTTCTTTTGCCGGAAGGCCGATAACCTCCTCATACTTATGATTAAGGTAAAAGAATACAACATCATACAAACCTGTTTTTTCCGAATACGTTACTCGAAATACACAATATCCAACAGGGAGATCATCAAAAAGTGAGAAAAGTTCTAATGCGTGCTCAATACGGTTTTCTGAAGAAATATTATTATCATAATCCTCTGAAATACCACGAGAATTAAGAAGTCCGGTAAGAGTCTCACGTCTTGACGATTCATATTCGTTGTCCTCTGTTTCACAAAAAGAAGTCTTATCAAAAAAGTATCCCATGAGTCCGATTATCTCACCGTTAATATCATAAAGTGGAGTTTTACTAGCCATAATTTCTCTGTTTTCGCCATCACGTATGCAATTTCCCCTAATATTCTGAATAGTTATTCCCTCATGAATGACCTTATACTCGTCATTCATGTACAAATCCGGATGAACATGCCAACCAAGTTCTTCATCATTCTTTCCAATTATTATTTCAGAAGAAGGAAATCCGTAATAATCAAGAAATCCTTTAGTTGCTCCCAAAAATCGTCTTTCTTTATCTTTCCAAAAAATATTTACCAACTTAGAATGCTCTAAATTGTACCAAAGGCGAGATGGCGAATATTGATCTTTCTCACATATTTCTGCCGCATTATTCTCAATGTAATTTTTAACTGAATTATGAACATTACGCACAAGAAGAAAATAATTATCATCATCAATCTTAAGGAGAGTATATTCTTTCCATACATAATTACCATGACGTACACTGGTTCTAAAAATATCACAGAAGTAGATTGCATGGCTATCTCTGATACGAGCTGCAGCATTATCTGGATCAAAAGTAGCAACAAATCTTTCAATATCCTCTGAAAAAATATAACCATTGGCATATTCCTCAACCAGTTGCTTTATACCTTTTCTATTTGAAAGCAAATCCTCTCTTGTGTCAGTATACAAAGGTCTGATTGAATCTTCAGAATAATTCATAAGTGTAATCCTGTCATACAAACCATAAATCTGGCGAATAGTATTATCAAGATATGTAGTCTTTTCAGCCTGAGTATCTTTAGTGAGATTTGTGATGGAAATGAGTACGCAATATTTTTCCTTAGTCTGAGTCATACGACGTACATTAACTTCATAGTATTGTTCGTTAATTGTAAACAGCATCCTGCCATCTCCATCAACCTTTACAGAATCCATAAGATCAAGGATTTTTCGTGAAAGTGCATGATAAGGTTGTGGCTTACACAACATTTCCTGTGTAAAAACATTTGTAAATATACCCACATTATGGGCTATTTCTTCAAATGCAGAATTGTAAAACAGAATTTTAAATGTATCTTCGTAGAAGACTGCAAGTGCTAACGAAATACTGTTGAGCTGTCTGGCAGTAGTAAGAGAATCGTATTCTTCGCTGGTCATAAAAGGAACTGCACTAAGATAATCTATTTTTCCAATGTCATCATAGAATTTTCTGTCACCTGGTTTTTCTATCTTAATTCCTTTTTCATGTAAATTAGCTAATGCATCATCATATAACATTGGCTTTCCATAATAATAACCCTGAACTTTTTCACAGCCAATGTCTCTAAGATATTCAAACTGTTCCTCAGTTTCAACACCCTCAGCAAGAGTGTGAATATCAATGTCTTTAGCCATCTTTATCAATGCAGTCACGATACGCTTTGATCTTAGATTAAAAGTTCTCAGAAAACTCATATCAAGTTTTAACTCATCAAAGCTAAAGTCTTTAAGAACATTAAGCGAAGAGTAAGCACTGCCAAAATCATCTATCCAAATCTGATATCCGGCAGTTCTAAACTTATCAACGATTTCAATCATAAAATCTTTTTGTTCAGCCATAACACTCTCAGTAATTTCAAAATAAATGAAATCGTGTGGAATCTGATAATCACTTACAATATTATCTGCAACAGTAAAAATATCACATAATGTAAAATCCAGTCTTGAAAGATTAACAGAAACAGGTATTGGCGTTTCACCTTTTATGAGAGAACTGCGCAGTTGTGCACAAACTTGTCTGATAATTGTTTCATCCAGTAAATGGATAATATTTTCCCTTTCCATAACAGGAATAAACTCATCCGGAAAAATCATACCAATCGCAGGATCAATCCAACGTGCAAGAGCTTCAAAGCTGCACAATTGTCCGGATGAAGTACGTATAACAGGCTGATAAAAAGTCGTAATATCATGATTCTCAATTGCTCTTTTATAATTATGGATAACAAATTCTTCAAGATTTCTTCCCATACAGCATTTCCTCCCATCAATATATTCCGTACTGATTTCGAATTATTGCTCCCCATATATGAGTTATTAAATTGTAAATACATAAATATCAAATTACCGCACTCATGATTTATTTAATTATATCAAAAATCCCTTTAAAACGCCATTATTCACGGCTAAAAATGCCAAAAACAATTGTATTTTTTTACAATTCAAAATATACAATAAGTATCTATCCGATAACCGGAGAAATCGTCGTTTTTGTAAAGAATTAATTTCTCATTACGAAAAAGTGCACTACAATAAAGTGTACTTTTTTTATGACATATAGTATGATAATTGTATATAAATTGTATCTGAACAAAGTCAGATGAGAGGAGGAGTTTATGAAAATGACTATCAAAAAAATGTTAAGTTTATCGCTATCAGCTATATTAATTGTCGGAGGTTTTTCTTTTTCACCATTAGGTACAGGTGAAAAAGATTTATTTGCTGCATCAAATGCTGAAGAAACAACAGGAGTAATCACTGAAACAATTCAGTCAGTAAATATTACAGGAGTCACCATTCCTGTTAACGGTGAGAATGCTCTAAGAGATGTAAATTCGACAGAGTTTTATGAAGCAACAGCTTCTTGGTGGGCCTATGATCCCGGATGTTGGTTATTTCCATCAGACAAATTCCAGGACGGAAAGAAATATAAAGTTCGTGTAACTCTTATTGCAAAAGAACCTTGGACTTTTGCCTATAAGACCGGCATAGAATATCCCGAGTCAACTGTGACAGCCACAATCAACGGTTATCCGGCAACAGTAAATGTTGAACTTGGAAAGAATCCTGCAAATACTATCATGGTAGATTATACATTTACTTGTGGTGAACTTCCAACAACCACAACACAACCTTCAACAAATGGCGGAAATACAAATCAACAGACAACTACAGCGCCTTCATCTGTTGCAACAACAACTCAATCAGCAACAACAACTGTTGCAACTGATGTCACACAGGCTGCTAACAAAAAAGATACACAATCATTAAAAGTTTCTGTAAAGAAGGCAAATGTCAAATACACAAAAGTTAAGAAGAAATTGCAAAAAGTTAAAGCAATTACAGTAAAAGAGGCAAAGGGTTCTATCTCTTATTCCAAAGTAAAAAAAGGGTCTTCTGCAAAACTTAAAGTAAATAAAAAGACAGGAGTTATAACAGTTAAGAAAGGTACAAAGAAAGGTACTTATAAGATTGTTGTAAAAATCACAGCAACCGGAGATGATAAATATCTTTTAGGTTCAAAAACAGTTACAGTAAAAGTCAAAGTCAAATAAACAAGAAATATTCTTTGATTTATAATTTTAATCTCCATGCGACATTTCTAATTATATTAAAAAAGCACACCACTGATATAAGGTTGGTGTGCTTTTGTTCTACATTTGTAGAATTTCCTCTTGACAAATCATTTCGACATTTGTAGAATAAAATTACAAATTGATTTCGACATTTGTCGAACAAGATATTTTTAATAAAAAACGAGGAGAGCAGCTATGAAAAAATCAATTATTCTATCAATCTTAATTATGGCATTTGCACTTGGAATTGGAAGCAAAGCATTCGCCTATGAAAAGCAGAACAATCTCAACATAGACGGGAAATACATGTACGTCGTTGCACCGGACAACTCTAGCACTCAGATAGTCAGATACGACAGCACCACAGGAGAAACAAAAGTAATATACGAAAATGGTGACATAAAAGCAATTACTTCAGTTATTGTTTGTGGAGACAGACTTTTAATTGAAGGCAACAAATGCTGGTCTGCAACATATGGTGGATCTGCCGGATTTCCTCAGTCTGTAAATTATATTTATTCCATGAATAAAGACGGAAGCGATATCAAAACCATCACTAAAGGAAAAGATATGATATATCACAAAGGTAAAATATACTATATCAATCCTAAGATGAAGACTATTGATGGAGAGAAAGGAACATTATACGGATCGGTTTATAAGATGAATCCTGACGGTTCAAATAAAAAGCTCGTATATAACAACAAAAAAGTTGCCAGAATGTACACTGATGAGAAGTATCTTTATGTGGAAAAATACAAAGAAGACTATATGAATAAAACCTTTTACAGAATTAGTTTCAAAGGAAAAGGCGAGAAAGAAGTAGATTATGCAATATATAAAAACAAAAAATATGATTTTTATTCTATCCGATCTTATTACGGAATAGTACCGGAAATATCATCAATCGACTATATAAAAATATGTAACAAAAAAGGTAAAGCAGTAAAAAAAATCAAGACAAGTTACTTTACGGTATGCGGCAAATATATCTATTACAACAAGAGTAAAGGAAAAAGCTGTACAGTTTATCGTTTAGACACTAAAACTTTAAAATCAAAAAAAGTATACAGTTATACAAACGAACTACTTGATGACTCTTCTGAGTGCAAAGCATTGTTCTATCATAACAAACTTGGAAACGTAGTTTATATAGAAGGATACTATGTAGAAAAAAATGGTGATTATTACGACGAGATTTGCGAATGTATTAATAACCAGGGAAAAGCAACAGAAATCAGCAAATGGTTTGTTTCATAATAATACAGGAGGTCAGTTACGATGAAAAGATTACCGGATTCTGAGTTAGATGTAATGATGGCAATTTGGAAACTTAATTCAGCAGTTACCAGAGTGGAAATAGAGGGGGCACTTAGTAAATCTGATGAATGGTCACCAACTACAATTTTATCCTTATTATCAAGATTAGAAAAAAAAGGATTTGTAAAGGTTGAGAAAAATGGAAAACAAAATGTATATGAGGCTATAGTATCACAGGAAGAATATCTGCAAAGCGAAAGCAAATCGGTATTAGAAAAAATGTACAACAACTCTATTACTAATTTTATGGTTGCACTGTACTCAGGTAAAAAACCTACCAAGAAGCAGTTAGATGAATTGCAGAATCTAATCGATACTTATAAGGGGGAGTAAAAAATGTCTGAATTGATGGGAAATATCTTATTAAACAGCTTAATATTAAGTCTTTTAATAGTAATTATATTAATGCTAACGCCATTGCTTAACGGTTACTCCAGACGATGGAGATATGTTGCATTTTTTGTAATAGGATTAAAATTACTTGTACCGGTATCATTTATACCCGGAAACTACGGAATACAAATTCCACTAGTAAGTAATGAAGTCGACAACACAGTTGGAATTACAAATGATAATGCAGTCAAAGATAACAATATACACAACGACGGTGCAATTGCAGATAAAAGTGTTGGTAATAATTCCATTAATAAAAATACTAACATTAACGATAATGAGATTATCGTCGATAAAAACAACATATTTGATAATGAAAATGTTGACAATAATAGTGACGTTAATAATGCCGGTGTTAATAATATTAATGGCAATAATGCCGGTGTTAAAAATGCCACAGCAAATGATAATAACAGCATTGCAGACAATTTAGTTCCTAACAATCCTAATACACAAAATACTGAAAGCAATAATATTGTTGAGTCAGCTAAAAACACTATTAAAAACATCAGCGTAAATACCTTATTACAGTACGTATTAATTATCTGGGCATCAGTTGCTTCAGTATTGATGTTAGCTTACATTCTGATTTATCAGTACCACAAAAGAAACATCAAAAGATGGAGCGTTCCTGTTGAAGATTCTGAACTTATCAATTTATTTGAAAGTGAAAAAAGTGCTTTAGGCATTAATACTGATATCGCATTTTTACAGTGCAGAAAAATCAACACTCCAATGGCAGTTGGTATCATTAATCCTTGTATATTAATTCCTTTTATGGATGATTACAGCGGGTTAAGATATATTTTGCGCCATGAACTTGTTCACCAGAAACGTCACGATATGTATACCAAAGTATTTTACGTTATAGTTAAGTGTGTCCAGTGGTTCAATCCATTAGTACGCCTTATGGTAAAACACGCATATGATGACATCGAATTTTTGTGTGATGATGAAGTTGTAAGAAGCCTTGAAAAGGAGCAGCGTATACAGTACAACGAATCACTGTTAAATATTGTAAAAATACAGTGTGAATATACAAAAGCAGAGAATGTTGTATTTTCATTCGGATTGATTCAGGATAACGATGATTTAAGAAAACGTATGATAAACATAATGAATATGAAGATTAAGAAAAGCGGGCATATCATTACTGCATTATTAGTTGCAACAGTTATACTTGGTGGAAGTCTTGTAGTATGCGGAAGTTCTTCTGATAATAATTCTTCATCAAAACAGACATTAGAAACAACAGGAAATACAACTAATGATGACACTGAATCAACAAAAAATAACGATGAAGCTATTAATAACGATGAAACAAGCGATGGAGCTGAAACAAAAAAAACTGATGAAAATACGGATAGACTTGAAACCATTATACTAAACAATGGTAGTACATTACCGGCCTTATTGACATCTGCTTTGGAAAACAAAAGATCTTATTATCCTGATACCACTGATGAATCTTCGGTATATTGGGGATTTTTATGGGAAGCCGTACATAGGTTAGTATGGTCACATCCATCATTCATCGATGGTAATGACGAATTTAATATAATCAGTGAAGAAGAACTCGCTCAGATTGGAGCTGTATATTCGCCAAAACCATTTGACGAATATAGCAAGAATTATCCTGAAGGAATTGAGTATCATGACGGAAAATATTATATTCCTGTAGGAGATCCGGGAGAAATATATTACTTAATTGACAGCAAAACCATAAATGAAAATGGAGAGATGGTTATTAAAGGAACAACAGCTCCTACTAGATATCTTGATGATCTTATATTATATAACTATGAATTAGTTATCAGATATTTAAAAAACAACAGATATGAATATCAGATTGTAAGCATGAATTTAAGTGAAACAGATGAATATATCGACTACCTAAAAAGTGGTCCTCTCAATTTCGCTACCAACAAAAACAGACTATCCATATTCACTTCAGCTGCTGTAAGCGTGGAAGCATTTAAAGAATCAGAACCATCTGCCAAAATGAGTCCGTATTGGACAAAAATTTGGTATTATATATCCAGATGCGCTTCGGATTCTAATAAAGAACTCAAAATAAAAGATTCTAATGACTACTGGATTGTAAATGAATCGGATGTTGAACAAATCGGAAAAGTATTTTCAGACGAGCCATTATCAGAAAACAAAATTCCTGATGGATATTCATTAGTCAAATATAAGAATGGAAAATATTACTTCTTAAAGGGCGATTCCGGGATTAATAGATTTACAGTAGATAATTCAACCTATGATGTTAAAAATGATATTCTTACAGTAACCGGACATTGGGATAATAATATTGAAAATATGGACGGATCTGAAAAAGAAGAATCTGAAATAACATTTAAGTTTCAAGTTAAAAGCCATACAAACATATATGGTTACCAAATTATCAATACAGAAGTAAATTAGAATAAACAAACAATATTATTTCTTTTTATTTAGAGGAAATCATATGAAAAATAATATAAAAAATACGTGTTTATTATTAATAATCCTTTCATTTACATTACTGCTTGGATGCTCATTAACTAACAATATTGATAAAAATAGGAATTCAGAACAATTATCTACAACTACATGTTCTGAAACAACAGAAATCAATAATGATATTTCACCATCCATACCTGAATATAATGGTTATGATTTTATAGAATTAAATAATAATATTCCGGAATTTACCACAGAAGAAAAATCCTGCACAGAGGCATTTGAAATATACAGCAATCTTGATTCTCTTGGAAGATGCGGTGCCGCATTTGCAAATGTATGCAAGGAACTAATGCCTACAGAGGAACGTGGTGATATCGGAGATGTTAAGCCATCAGGATGGCACACTATACAATATCCTGAGGTTATCGAAGATTTGTATCTTTATAATCGTTGTCATTTAATTGCATTTAGTCTTTGCGGCGAAAACTCAAATGTGTACAATCTGATTACCGGCACCGGATATATGAATCAGGAAATTATGCCTATCTTCGAGTTAAAGGTGTTGGATTATGTTAGTTCAACAGACAACCACGTTTTATATAGAGTTACTCCTATTTTTGAAGGTGACAATCTAGTTGCCACAGGGGTAAAAATGGAGGCGTGGTCAGTAGAAGATAATGGTAAGACAATTTGTTTTAATGTATTTTGTTATAACATTCAACCAGGTATAAATATTGATTATTCTACGGGAAACAGTTATCTTTTAGAAGAAGTAACTAACGAAAGCGCCAACTCAGAAGAAGAGCAGGAGGAGAACTACGTTCTCAATACCAACACTAAAAAAATCCATTTACCATCTTGCAAAAGTATAGATGATATGGCTGAACATAATAAACAATCTGTAATAAGCTCCATTGGAGCATTACAAGAACAAGGATACCAACCATGCAAACGCTGTCTTGGAGACAAATAAATAAAAGCATTACATTTATTAATAATTACTGTTACAATCACAAATGTAAAAGCAACTGTTAACCGGATTTGAAAGGAGGATACCATGAAACATACATATACATTATCAAACATTAACTTAATAACTAAAGGCGTGGATATCCTCGTTAGTATAATCTAATTAATCATAGATTGGATTTTTTAATTATATTCCGTTTAATAATTTCTAATAGTGATATTTAGCGCCTTTGAAAAAAGGCGCTATTTTGTTATCCGCGACAAGCCAAATAATAATTTGTGCTTACACAATAATTATTATTTGTAGCCTACTCGATTTACATGCGCGCCAGACACATATTTGAAAGGATTTATTATTATATGAAAATTATTAATGGAATATATTCATCGGCAAATATATTTACTACAGAAAACGCTTATGCCTAATCTGTTAGGCAGTGACATAGGCTGTGGAGTGCTGTTAGCTCAAATAAAACTAAAAATGTTGATTCTAATTTTGCTATGTGATAAAGTTGAAATGTTGAAAAAAAACAATTTGAAGGGAGTTTTATAATGTTTATGGGGAAAAAAATCATTGCAGCATTAGTTGCATTCTTTATGTGTGTTTGTATGATGTCAAGCACAGTCTCAGTTCCGGTTAAGGCAGACTATAGTCCACATTATCCAATTTTTCTTTATGCCAACGGTTCCAAATTTGAAGATGGAAAAACTGAATATATGTTTTTGGATTCAGTAAAGATTACAAAAAAATATTATCCAATTGACAAACCTGGATATGGATTTGTAGGCTGGGCCACTTATCCAAGTGCAAAAACACCGATGTACAAGAGAAATGATACAATTAAAGTATATAATTACACAACACTTTATGCTGTTTGGGTTCCTTATAAGAAACTGACAGTATCACCTAACGGTGGGTATTTTGTCAATAATAACTCTACAGCATCAAGAACATTTACAGTGTATCCATTTTCTAACATCACTTTATCCGCATATAAATTTATGAGTGCATCAGATATGAGTACAGATGATGTAGTTGCAGTTAAAAATAATTACACTTTTGTCGGATATAAAGATATGGATAAATCATACGAAAAGTTAACAGACTATTATCCAATGAGTAGTGTATATTCGGATCAAAACAGAACAGTATACGCAGTTTATAAACCTAATAATGTTGACAGATGGGGAATGGCAAATAATGGATATGCACTGACAAATCAGCAGATTTATGACTGCTTTGGGGAAACGTATGGAAACACGCTTCTTGATTTTTGGAAAAAGAGCGGTAAAACACCGGGTGCAGCTGGGTTATGCTATGGTATGGCATTAACAATGGCAGCATCAGAGCATGGTGAATTACCAATAAGTTCGCTGATAGTTAAAAATTCCTCAAAAAAGAAAATGCATGATTTTACTACATTTTCAGGAAAATATTTAACATATAACGGAATTACATTCTCACCAAAAACGTATATTCAGTATGCATGGGCTTATCAATATTCATATGCTGCGGCATCTAAAAGAAAATGGGTTGAGAATAATTCAAGTGCCGGTTTAAAAGATTTTGTGTCAGCAGTTAATAAAGCTACTGTAAACAATGAAGCATATTATCATCTTGGGATATATTATGATAGTACCAGTGGCAAAGCGGAGGGACATTCAATTGTTGCTTTGTATGTAGATTCAGATAATAATGACTATACAACCATAAAGGTTTATGACTGTAATCATCCTAACTTGTTACAGGATTTCAAAATTCATAAAACATCAGGTGTATATGATGGATGGGAATATGCTCCTCATGATGAGGGCCAGACTTCTTCAAACCCTATTAATTCAAAGAAAAAGAAAAAAAGTGATAAAACGTATCCAAGTCTCAATTATAAAGATGTAACCAAGGAATGGGCAAGAGACTTTCCTTCTGTGTTTGACAGTAATAAATATTGGTATTCTAATTGGGCAGGTAAAGGAACAAACTGTTTAATAACATCAACTGAAGCCTCTGAACTTGATATTAAAGCAAATGATGTGGCACCGGTTATTAATGAAGATGGTACATACGGTATATACTGGGTATCAGGAGAAAATATTAATATTAATGAAATAGATAAAAATGCGCAGATATGCATAACAGATCAGAATGCATCAATTACTGTAACTACTAAAGATGACACTGATATCGATGTAAATATGAAGGGAAAAGATAAAATTACATTTAATACTGAAGATATAAAGGAAGTAACTTATGAGTGTGGGGATGATGAATATACAATTATTCCAACAGGAAAAGATGAAATTACACTTAAGTTAGAAGAAAAAATAGTATCTGTTTCTAATGCGGATAAGGCAGGCATTAAG
>JAILRH010000204.1 GCA_024698345.1 Lachnospiraceae bacterium
CACCTCCGCTGTCATCGTAACATATTTTTTCCCAGAAATATTCTCAAACTTAATTCTGCTTTATTTTTGAGATTAAGGATTTCAATAAAAAAACGCCCGAAGTGATACATTCCATGTCAAGCAGACAGGTAAATATCATCCCGAGCTGTTTTAATAAAACAAATACTATTCTTTAATATTTTTATATAAGTATAATTGTAATATACCAATTGAACATGCTAGTAATAATAACGACACAACTGATAAGCCACTTTCAAAGTTCCCACAGTTTTCAAAACGTATAAGAACAAAAAATAGCCTCCACAAATGTGAAGGCTATTACTTTGGTTCTTATTAACGTTTTGAGAACTGTGGAGCACGACGAGCTGCTTTGAGACCGTATTTCTTTCTTTCTTTCATTCTTGGGTCTCTTGTTAAGTATCCAGCTTTCTTAAGTACTGGTCTGTATGCAGCATCTACTTTAAGTAATGCTCTAGCGATACCGTGTCTGATAGCACCAGCCTGTCCTGTGTATCCACCACCGTGTACGTTTACGATAACGTCCATCTTATCAGCGTTATCTGTAGCTACTAATGGCTGACGAACGATAACCTTTAATGTCTCTAATCCTAAATATTCATCAATATCTCTCTTGTTGATTGTGATATTTCCTTTACCAGGCATAACGTATACTCTAGCTACGCTCTTTTTTCTTCTACCTGTTCCATAAAATTTATCTGCCATTTCGATTTATCTCCTTTCAGTTAATTAAAATGTTAATGCTTCAGGCTTCTGAGCAGCATGTGGATGCTCGTTTCCAGCATAAACGTAAAGTTTCTTAATCATGTCTCTTCCTAAAGGTCCCTTTGGAAGCATTCCCTTAACTGCAAGTTCGATAACCTTTTCAGGTTTCTTATCTAACATCTCTCTAAGAGTTGTCTCTTTCATACCACCTACGTAATCTGAGTGATGGTAGTAAATCTTCTGATCTAACTTCTTACCTGTTACTTTAATCTTTTCAGCGTTTACTACAACTACGAAATCACCTGTATCAATGAAAGGTGTGTATTCTGGTTTGTTCTTTCCTCTTAACACCTTAGCGATTTCTGATGATAAACGTCCTAATGTATATCCTGTAGCGTCAACTACATACCATTTCTTTTCAATTGTTGATGGACTAGCCATGTATGTCTTCATTGGTTTACCTCCTGAAATACTATAAATCTTTAATAATATATATGTTAAATGTCATTACCGGGGCTTTGGTTAGACATAAAACTCCTACGCATAACACGTCACAATAAAGTATTATATATTAATTCTTCTGCTATGTCAAATATAAATATTTCTTCGAAATCATATATTTATTTTTTCAGCCATACCAGCTCGAATCCGCAGATAAATCTGCTACTTCTCGCTGATTTGGGTTCCCCAAATACATGAAAAAATAAATATTTGAAATCCTGCAAGCAGTCTTTCACAATATTTATTTTTTCATGTGCATGGCTGAATAGTTGCCATAATACTCATGGACCAGGCTGCGATATCCTAGTTCTTTTAAATCTTCGTAGTGAATATTGAATCTTGCTTTTGTACGCTTCCCGCTGACGAGATATCTTATGCACTCCTGAGAATAGTGATCTATCTCTTTAAGACTTTCACATGTATTTATCACTGAGAAAAACCAGTAGCTCCATGATAAATCATTATTTTCCGGATGTTCAAACAGTTTTCTGTTGAAAATTCTTATAAATGCTTTGGCCGCCTTTTCTCCCCCTATATGATTACGCATATGCCATCTTCTAAGTGAGTCTGTTTTCCTTTTCATTTTCTTTTTTAACTTTTTGACAGTAGCAGGTGCAATATCAATTATACCTTTTTCGTATTTAAAGCCCAAAAATGTCCATGCTTCACCCGGATTATTAAAGCATTCTTTTGATTGATTCACTGTCAATCCTTTTTCATGCAATTGCTCTTTAATATATTCTGCATATTTTCCAACCATTTCCCTGCTCTCTGCAAAAATGATGATATCATCAGAATATCTTGCGTATATTATTCCATTTTTTTCAAAGTATTCATCTAAATCTTTCAGATACAAATTTGCATAAAAAGTCGCCATAGGCGTTCCTGCCATTATACCTTTTTCTTCCACAATAATACTTTTCTCAATAATAACATCTGTCTCACAAAGTAAACCGGACAAAAAATTGAAAAGTTCTAAATCATCCTGAAGCACTTCTCTCAATATTGGCAGCATCTGTGATATCGGCACCGAATTAAAATAGTTATGTATATCTACCTTATACGAATACATTCTTTCTATCCCGGGATATCTGACCAGTTTTTTGAATGCATCTTTTGCACTTCTTCCGGGTCTGAAAGAATACAAATTGTCACAGAATATGTAATTATATTTTCTTGTCATCTCATAGGTAAGCAGCTTCATAGCCATATTTTCATCATAAGGATAACTGTATACATTTCTTTTCTTTTCAGAACTTAATTTACTTATTACGGATTTTCTGGGAGTAGGAAATCTATCTCCTTTTTGGATACGCCTATATACATCAGAGTATTTTTCTTCATCTATATAATTTTGTAATTCCTTGATAAACGAGTCTGAACTCACAATAGAACTCTTATATTTAAGAAATTTATTCCATTCTTTTTTTTGTGCAATTGTATTAAGTAAAGTCACACTATTCTCCCTCTATGCCAGCTCTGTTTTTATGCACCACCTGTAGAAGTAGGATTCTTTTATCCCAGTTGGAGCTTGTCCCCCACCGAGACTAGTTTGTCTATATACTCACTACTTGTAGAAGTGGTAGTCTTATACAACGAGATAAAAATAAAGCAGAAAGAGAAATCATTAAATTCACGAAATTCGTGAAATGACCAGACCGTACATGAACTAACTGCCTGCGAAGTTTCAAGACTCTCTCACAAGCCTTGCTACGAAGTCCATGCCGGGCCCGCCACAGGCGCACAGCATTCTCTCTCTGCTTATTAACTAATTAATTAACTGCTATTTTCCAAGTGCTTTCTTCGTTCTGTCAACAACATATGATCGTGTATTCCACCAGCCTCTATGATTATAGTAGAATCTCAAATATGGAATGCCATTGTCTGCACATTCTGAACGGAGTTTTTTTCTATTGCTTGTCTCTGATAATAATTCTACAACAAGGACTTTATTATCACCACTGTAAAAAGTAATCACACTGGCATTTTTCCAACTATCAGTTTCCTTATCAATCTGAATATCATATTCAGGGAATTCCTCCCTATATACTTTCTCGAAGTATTCTGTATATTTTCCTTTATAATCAAACTGATTTTCTTCCGCAGGTTTCTTTCTTCCATATGATACTCCTGTAGAAGAGACATTTTCAGTTTCTTCCGGCTCATTATTATAATCGTCGTTATAATTCTGATTAGGTATTCTCTCTTTGGCACTCTTCGCATATTCGCCAAGCATATCTTTTGCTATTTTTTCCGTTTTGCTCCCAAACAAACTTGATAATATTCCCATAAATCAGACCTCCCATTGTCTCCGTTTCATTATCTGATTATTATACTACAATACTCCGATAATGACAATTTCAAGAATACTCAATTTCAACGATACTCTATCTCAACTAGTGTCAATCCGCAAGCCGGGGCCTTTGGTCCTGCCGCGTACCTGTCTTTTGCCTCTATTATCTCTTTTACATGCTCGGGTGGATAAACTCCAAGTCCCACCTTGATAAGTGTACCAACAATTATCCTTACCATATTGTAAAGAAATCCGTTACCACTTATCTTAATAGAAATAATATCATCTGTTTTTGAAACATCTAAAGTATAAACTGTTCTTACTGTATTTTCAACCTGACTTCCCGATGAACAAAAACTTGCGAAATCATGTTCACCGACTATGTACGCTGCTGCCTTTTTCATTTTATCCACATCAAGTGGCATATAAACAAAATGTGTGTACAGTCTGTACAATGGAATATCAAATCTTCTATTTAAAATCTTATATTCGTACGTCTTAACACTGTCGCAAAATCTTGGATGAAAATCAAGTGGCACTTCCTCAGACTTTTGAATTCTGATATCATTTGGCAACCTTTGATTAAGTGCAAAAGAAATCTTTTCAGGTGGAATCTTTGTTTCACTGTCAAACACTGCAACATTTCCAAGCGCATGAACCCCCGAATCAGTTCTACTTGCACCTATCACTGCAATATCTTCTTTTAACAGATCACTAAGTGCTTTATTTAATATTTCTTCAACAGTTATTCCATTAATCTGAATCTGCCATCCACAATAATTCGTTCCGTCATATGCTATTATTAATCTGATTCTCTTCTTCATATATCGATACCTTTATATTTCTTCAATTTGAGCCTTTTTATCTGTCTCTTTTTTCACAAGTTAATTGACACAATCTGTCGCTTTATATTATCTAAATATCAATTTATTACATCATTTCATTTGATTATAAATTAATTACATTTGCATTTTTTATTTATTCAACAATTTTATCAACTCAATAAATTTGCACATATTATCCCTGCTAAGAATAATATCTGTACACCATAAGCTATTATATCTGTTTTATTATATTTAAGCGGTCTAAATTTTGTTCTAACTCCGCCGCGATAACATCTTGCCTCCATCGCAGTGGCAAGTTCCAAGGCTCTTTCGATTGATGACACAAAAAGAGGCACAAGTATGGGAATATAATTCTTCACCTTTCTAATCAAACCGCCTGATTCAAAATCAGCACCTCTGGCAGTTTGTGCCTTTATTATCTTGTCCGTTTCTTCCATAAGCGTTGGTATAAATCTTAATGCCAACGACATCATCATTGCAATCTCATGAACAGGTATTTTTATAACCTTCAAAAATCCCAATGATTTTTCAAGGCCATCCGCCATATCCGAAGGTTTTGTTGTAAGGGTCATCACTGAAGTTCCAATAACCAGATATATTAGCCTCAATCCAATATATGCTGCTTTAATAACTCCACCCGAAGTAATATTTACTGCTCCAAAATGCACCAACGTATTACCGCTTTTTACAAAGAACATATTACAGAGGGAACTGATTATTAAGATTATGAGAATCTGTTTCATACCCTTTATCAGCCTGATAAAAGGGACTTTCGAAGCAATTATTACCGCTACCAGTGAAAACGTAATAATAGCGTATGATACACTATTATTCGCCACAAACAATGCCACAATAAATATTAAAGTTCCAAACAGTTTAACCCTTGGATCAAGCTTATGTATTATTGAATTTACATTATAATATTGACCTATTGTAATATTTGACATTCTCCAAAAACTAAATACACAAACTTATCATTTACCATAATTCTTAAAACCAGTAAGCACTCTGATTAGTTCTTCTTTAGCGTCCTCCATATTTATAATATCTGTTCTGACAGGTACCCCTGCCTGCATTATCTTATCCATAATATAAGAAATCTTTGGTACCGTCAAACCGCATTTTTCCAATTCATCTCTGTGCTTAAAAACCTCATTGGGCACATCATCAAACAAAACAGTTCCTCTGTACATCACAATCAGTCGTTTTGCGTACTTTGCCATATCTTCCATGCTGTGTGAGACTACAACAACTGCAATTCCTTTTTCAGCGCACAACTCTGTTAGCAGTTTATAAATTGCATCTCTGCCAACAGGATCGAGACCTGCAGTTGGTTCATCGAGAATCAGCATCTCCGGATCCATTGCGAGAACTCCCGCTATGGCAACTCTTCTCTTTTGTCCACCCGATAATTCAAATGGTGACTTTTCATACAAATCTTCCGTAATTCCCACTAAAGACAATGCTTTTTTTGCAGCCTTATATGCATCATCTTTTGACAATCCCTTGTTAAGTGGTCCAAAACATACGTCTTCAATGATACTGCTCTCAAACAACTGATGTTCCGGATATTGAAATACCATACCAACATTGCACCTGTGACGTCTGATATCGTACTTTTTATCAAATATATCTTCTCCGTCACACAATACTTCACCACCGGTTGGCTTTAACAATCCGTTAAAATGTTGAATAAGCGTTGATTTGCCTGAACCTGTATGTCCAATGATTCCAACAAACTCACCGCTCTTTATCACTAAATTAACATCCTTTATTGCTTCTATTTCACTGGACATGCCTACGTTATATTTATATTGAATATTCTTTAATTCTAAAACCATAACTGAATATTTTCTCCTGTCAAATTACTCCATCCCGTTACTAATCAATCAACCCTATGTCAGGCTGAATCGCAAGTAATCCTATCTCTTATATAATTTGACAACTTCTTCTATCAATTCATCTTCATATATCAATCCTTCCGGAAGCTCTATCCCTTCTTTTTTTAATTCATAAGCAAGTTCTGTAACAACAGGAACCTCAAGACCCGCCTCTTTCAGTAATTCTATATTAGCAAATATTTTAGAAGGTTTGCCGGAAATCAATATTTTTCCTTTGTCCATAACAAATATATTATCTGCATTTATCGCCTCATCCATATGGTGAGTTATCAGTATAACGGTAATACCTTTTTCCAAATTTAATTTTCTCAGAGATTCAATGACTTCACGTCTTCCTACAGGATCAAGCATTGCTGTGGGTTCATCAAGAATAATGCATTCCGGTTCCATTGCCATAATGCCTGCAATTGCCACACGCTGTTTTTGTCCTCCGGAAAGATTATTTACCGCTCTCATCCTATAATCAGTCATATTTACAGAAAGCAAAGCTTTGTTAACACGATACCGGATTTCATCAGTTGGCACTGCAAGATTCTCCGCTCCAAACGCTACATCATCTTCAACAATCTGAGAAACCAATTGATTGTCAGGATTCTGAAAAACCATACCTGCTTCCTGCCTGATACTCCATTTGTTTTTCTTATCAGAAGTATCTAAACCGTTTATAACAACAGTACCGGATGTTGGTCGAAGCAATGCATTCAGATGCTTTGCAAAAGATGATTTACCTGAACCGTTTCGTCCAAGAACAACTATAAACTGACCTTTTTCAACATCAATATCTAAACCGTCTATAGCGCGAATCTTTATTTCATTGTCATATTCATCTCTCGTGATATAATCATATACCAAATTAAGCGTCTGAACTATTCCCATTACCGTTTCCTTTTATATTATTCAAAGTCTAATCGTGATTAATTTTATTCTATTTTTATTTTTTAATCAAGTTTTATCTGATTTTTCATTATTCAGTTTTATCTGATAATAGTCCCTAAACAATTATTTATTACGGAATTGTATAATAGACGATTGTATGCTAAAATTACTTTATTAGTATTTTAGGAGAATGAGTATGAATAATCAGCACTATTTTAACATAATAGTATCAAGAACCCCAACTAAGTTTGCCACATGTATCAGACATTTTGGAAACATGACTTACAATCACACTTCTGTTTTCCTTGACGATGATCTTGACAACATATACGCTTTTGCAAGACCGGAACATTTAGGTATCTTTAAAGGAACTTTAGTTAAAGAATCTCTCGACAGATTTACATTAAGAAGAAACATTGATGTTCCTGTTAAGGTGTTACGATTTGCAATAACAGATGAACAATATAACGATCTTCAGGCCATTATCTATAATATCTATAACGATCCGGAATATATTTACAATCTGTTTTCAGTTTTGTCTTATCCGTTAACAAAAGGCTTTGACACCTACAAAGCATATTCGTGCATAGAATTTTCAATGACTTTACTCAAAAAAATCGGATATAAATTTGAGAAGCCAATTCCAAGATATAAACCTGACGATTTGATAGAACTTTTCAAGGACAATATTTATAAATCCTGCGATATACGCGAGTTGCTATCTGAGGATAATGGAGAGTCCGATTATTTTTCTCCACTATCTATTAAACTTTTGACATCAAATGCTGTGGGATTATTCATCATAATTAAAAGAACACTATTTTACAGAAAATTTTCTCACTAAACTATTCTGAAAATCAACTGTGTATTATGGTATTTTAATAGCAATGTAAAAGAGGGGCTGTTGCACTAACTAACGTTAGTGCAACGCTCCTTTTTAAGTTAA